>JANXWZ010000043.1 GCA_025350865.1 Rhodanobacteraceae bacterium | reverse complement strand
GTCGCCGCCTTCCTCGAAAAGCGCCCCGCAAAATTTTCCGGAAACTAATCAACTACCAACTACCAACTGTTTTCATGATTTATCCTGATTCCGTGCGTATTTCAGCCCTACTCCCCCTTCTCTGCGCCCTCGCCCTTACCGGTTGCACCGCATCGGTAGCGCCTCCTGCCTCCAAAGACGCGCTCGCCGCGCAGCGCAAGCTTAACGACTCCATCCGCCACGATCTCGAGCAGATTCCGCTACCCTCGAAGAGCCGGTACCTCGCCGTCCACTCCCTCACCATCTGGGAGAACCCCTACCTGACCGTTCAGGGCAACATGGTCACGCTGCACGTCACGGTCGCCGACGCCAACACCTCGAACCTCGGTGTGGGCGGCATCCTGCGTCCCGTCGGAGCCCGCCGCCAGGACCTCAACGTCCGCACCTCCGACCTGCCCGCCGCCATCAACGCGATCCCACAGAGCGCGTGGCCCTACGGCCGCGTAGTCGCGCTGGAAGAAGCCCATGACGCCCCCGCCTCCGCCCGCCCCGAGCTCCGGCGCAACATGGAAGCCGCCATCAAGACCCTCTCTGACATCGGCGTCATCGTCTACGAGTGGCAGGACACCACACCCGCCGTCCGCTAGCCAAATCCACGACCCGCCCCGATGCGCTAACATCTTCAAAACGTGCACACCTCCGCGCTCATCGTCTTCTGCATCTTCTTTGCCTTCGTCACGATGGCCGGCTTCTGGGCTGCGCGATGGCGACGTCCCGCCGCTGGCATGCATTCACTCGATGAGTGGGGCCTGGCCGGACGGTCCTTCGGCACCTGGATCACCTGGTTTCTACTCGGCGGCGACCTCTACACCGCGTACACTGTGATCGCCGTGCCCGCCGCCCTGTACGGCACCGGAGCCAACGCGTTTTTCGCGCTCCCCTACGCGGTCCTCGCCTATCCGTACATGTTCATGGTGCTGCCGCGCCTTTGGAACATCTGCCATCGCCACAACTTCATCACCTTCGCCGACTTCGTCCGCGGCCGTTACAACTTCCGTCCCCTCACCCTGCTGATTGCCATCACCGGCATCATGGCCGTCATGCCGTACATCGCGCTGCAGCTGGTTGGAATGCGCGTCGTCATCGCGGCCCTGGGTCTCAGCGGCGAGTGGCCCCTCGCCGCCGCCTTCATCATCCTCGCTGCCTACACCTACTCCAGCGGTCTCCGCGCCCCCGCCATCATCGCCATCGTCAAGGACACCATGCTCTACATCATGGTCCTCGTCGCCATCATCTGGCTGCCCATTAAACTCGGCGGCTACCACCACATCTTCGCCGTCGCCGACGCCGCGATGAAGGCTCGCGCCACCCCCACCAGCATCATGCTCGCGCCCAAACAGTTCCTCGGGTACAGCACCCTCGCCATCGGCTCCGCAATCGCGCTGATGCTCTACCCCCACACCGCGACCGCCGTCCTCAGCGCAAAGTCCGCCGCCGCCATCCGCCGCAACGCCGCGATGCTTCCGGCCTATAGCTTCCTGCTTGGGCTCATCGCTCTGCTGGGTTACATCGCCATCGCCGCCGACATCCATACGAAGGACCCGCAAGCCTCCGTCCCCGCGCTCTTCCTCAAGCTCTTCCCCGAGTGGTTCACCGGATTCTGCCTTGCAGCCATCGCCATCGGCGCGCTCGTACCTGCTGCCATCATGTCCATCGCGGCTTCGAACCTCTTCACCCGAAACATCTGGGGCGAGCTCACCAACAGCGCCACCAAATCCATGTCGCCGCACGAAGAATCCAACATGGCGAAGATCGTCTCGCTGGTCGTCAAGTTCGGAGCGCTGCTCTTCGTCCTCAGGCTCCCCGCCACCTACGCCATCGAAATGCAGCTCCTCGGCGGCATCTGGATCGGCCAGATCTTCCCTGCGGTCGTCATTGGCGTCTTTAGCCGCTGGTTCCATCCCTGGGCTCTTTTCTGCGGCCTCGTGACCGGCCTCGGGTCCGGAACCTGGATGGTTTACTCGCTGGGCCTCAAATCCTCGGTCTACCCGGTCCCCTATCTCGGCGGCATGTATGCCGCCGTACCCGCCCTGGTGTTGAACCTCGCCGTGTCCGCCGTCCTTACACTCATCCTTCGCGCCGTGAAAGCCACACCCGGCACCGACACCACCGATCCCGCAGCCTACATCGGCTAAACTCCCGGGTGCCCCATCTCAATCGCAGCCTCATCGCGATTGAGGTGGGGTTCGATGCTCTCCACCGACAGCCTTTCTTCCCACTTCCGCATCTCAGCTACGAGGAAAACCAAACCATGAACCTCGCCCAGACCATCATCAACGCCTTTCTCGACCGCAAGCTAGCCCAGCCTTCCACCGCCCTTGCCCTGCCTACACCCCAGGACCAGTCCATCACCAAGGGCCTTATCGCCGGAGCAATCGCCGGTCTGGCCGCGACAGCCGCCAAGACCCTCGTCGAGAAGGTCTACCCGCCCCACCCCGGCACTCCGCAAGCTGAACCCATGCACTGGGCCGCCGGAGCCGCAATCGGCGCAGCCTACGGTGGTCTCGCCGAGTTCTATCCTGCGGCATCCTCCCGTGAAGGCGTCAACTTCGGCATGGGCATCATGGCGATCACCCATCCGAACCTGGACTCCACCCGCGAGAAGACCAGCGAAATCGCCAGCCACGTCATCTTCGGCCTAGTCGCAGAAGGAACCCGCCGCATCGTCCGCAAAGCCCTCTAACCCACGACAAGATTGTCATCCTGAGCGGAGTGCAGCACGGTTCCATCGTGCGTAGCGAAGTCGAAGGATCCCGACGCCGCAGGCACCGCCCCACGTTCATAACGTTTAAGCCCGTCGTTTGTCCGTAGTCGGTTGCCAGTGCATCGCTCGGATGTAAGCTGTCCAAGTGCAAGCCCTCAACCGTCATCTCTTCCGCTGCGCGATCTTCCTCGCATCCTTCCTGCTTTTCGTCTCTGAACCTATCGCCGCTAAGCAGCTCCTCCCGCTCTTCGGAGGCTCAGCCGCCGTCTGGATGACCTGCCTCGTCTTCTTCCAGATCGCCCTGCTCGCCGGATACCTTTACGCCCACGCCGTCACCCGTGGGCCCGGTGCGAAATGGCAATCCGCCCTCCACAACCTTCTCCTCGCCTTTGCCGCGACAGCCGCGGTACTTTGGGCGACTGGCAGCGTGCATCCCGCGAACCCCGGCACCCACCCCGTCGCCAGCATCTTTGGTGCGCTTACCCTCTCGATAGGCCTGCCCTTCCTCGTCCTCGCGTCAACCAGCCCACTCCTCCAGGTCTGGCACTTCCGCCTCGAGCAAACCGCCATCCCCTTCCGCCTCTTCGCCCTCTCGAACCTCGCCTCGCTCCTCGCCTTGCTCTCCTACCCAACCCTCATCGAGCCCAACCTGAGCCTCAGCCTCCAGCGCTCGCTGTGGGCTGCCGGAGTCGTAGTTTTCGCAATCGCGACCTCCATCCTTGCCAACCAGTCCACCTCTGCCCCCAAACAAAACTTGTCATCCTTCGGCGAAGCCGGAGGACCTGCTTCTGCCCTGGCTTCCTCCACCAACTCCCACAAGCTCCTGTGGTTCCTGCTCCCCATGGCAGCCGCCATGCAGCTCTCCGCCGTCACCCAGCACCTTACCTCCAACATCGCCGCCATCCCGCTCCTCTGGATTCTTCCCCTCGCCGTCTACCTCCTCACCTTCATCCTTGCCTTCCAGTTCCCCGGCATACGACGCTACCGCGGCATCTCGCTGCGCTTTCTCGCGGTGCTCCTCGCCTCGCTCGGCCTGCTCCTGTCTCACACCGACGTCGACCTCCCCATCGGCCTCGCCATCGGCTTCTTCCTCGTTGAAACCTTTGTCGCCTGCCTGTTCCTGCACAGCGAGGCTTACGCCCTTCGCCCATCCGGAGCCTCCGAGACCACCCTCTTCTACCTCATCATCGCCGCTGGCGGAGCCACAGGATCGTTCCTCATCGGCATCGGCGCGCCGCTCGCCTTCTCCGGCAACTACGATCTCGCCTTCACCTTCCTCATCACCGCCGCGCTGGCCCTCGCCGTCGTATGGGAGAGCGGCTGGGCCACGCGTCTGATCTGGACCACCGCCACCATTCTCCTCGTCGTCCTCATCGTCACCCTGCACACGGCCTACCACCGTCAGACGCTGATCACCGAGCGCAACTTCTACGGCAGCCTCCGCGTCACGCAATCCGTTACCGACCATGGCGATCCCTTCCGATCCCTGATGAACGGCTCCATCCAGCACGGCACCCAGATCTTCTCCAATGACCTCCGCCACGTCCCCACGGCCTACTATGCCGCCGATTCCGGGGTGGGAGTCGCCCTGCGGAACTGCTGCACCGGCCGCCCGAAACGCGTCGGCATCATCGGCCTCGGAGCCGGAACCATCGCCGCATTCGGCCAACCCGGCGACACCTTCCGCTTCTACGAGATCAATCCCGCCGTCCAGCCCATCGCCCAGAACCTCTTCACCTGGCTCCGCGACTCCGCCGCCAGCATCACCTTCGTCGACGGCGATGGCCGCGCCTCCCTCGTCGCCGAGCCGCCGCAAAACTTCGACGTCCTCGTCGTCGACGCCTTCTCCGGCGACGCCATCCCGCTCCATCTGCTCACCGTGGAAGCGATGGCCGTCTACCGCAAACACCTAGCCCCCGGCGGCATCCTCGCCTTTCACGTCTCTAACCAGTACGTCCATCTCGAGCCTGAAATCGCCCAGCTTGCTGCCGCCTCCAACTTTCAGTCCCGACTCGTCTCCAGCCAGGAGGACAAGCAAAGCGGCGAATTTAAAGCCAGCTGGATACTCGTGACCGCCAACCAGGCCTTCCTTGACCAACCTGAGTTCGCCGACCGAGCCGCCGTGATCCGTCCCCTCCCCAACGTTCCTGCCTGGACCGACAATTACTCCAGCCTCCTGCCGCTGGTCCACTGGCTTCCCAACCGATGACTCAAAATTTTCTTTGTCATCCCGTCCGGGACCTGCTCCTGCTGTTACACGCGTGCCCATCTCGATCGCAGCCTCACCATGACTGAGGTGGGCACCAGAGACCCAAAACCCGAATATATTCGGCACGACACAGTTGTAGGTCTGGTAACATTCACGTCACGAACGAACGGCCAAACCGAACCCCCGTCGTCCCCGGAATCAGCAAGAATGAAGAAGTCACGATGAGCGCAATACATCAGTGAGGGCATGAGCCGGAATGCATAAGAATCGTCGTCAGGTAGTCATCGTAGGGGCCGGGCCGGGTGGACTCGCCGCCGCACTTCTGCTGGCAAAGTCAGGCGTCAAAGTCACCATCGTCGAAAAGCGGTCCACAGTCGGCGGCCGTACCTCCACGATGGAGCAGGACGGCTTCAAATTCGACATCGGCCCCACCTTCTTTCTCTACCCCCGCGTCCTCAAGGAGATCTTTGCCGCCGCCGGGTACGACCTCGACCGCGAAGTCCCCATGACGCGCCTCGATCCCCAATACCGTCTCGTCTTCGGTGCTGGCGGCGAGCTGCTCGCCACACCAAACATCGAGCGCATGGTCGAAGCGATCTCCGCCATCTCCCCCGGCGACGCCACCCGCTTCCGCCAGTTCATCACCCACAATCGCACCAAGCTCGACAAGTTTATGCCCTTCCTGCAGACGCCGTTTGAAAGCTGGCGCGACCTGGCCAGCCCCGGCATGATGAAGCTGCTGCCCCTGCTCGCCCCCTGGCGCTCCCTCGACGAGGACCTCCAGACTCACTTCAAGGACGAGCGCATCCGGCTCGGCTTCAGCTTTCAGTCGAAATACCTCGGCATGTCGCCCTTCCGCTGCCCCAGCCTCTTCTCGATCCTCTCCTTCCTCGAGTACGAGCACGGCGTCTTCCACCCGACCGGAGGCTGCGGAGCCGTCACCCGCGCCATGGCCCGAATCGCCACCGAGATGGGCGTCGAAATCCTGCTCGACGAGCCAGTCGAAAAGGTCATCGTCGAACGCGGCAAAGCCTGCGGTATCCGCACGGCGAACCGCGTCCTCATGGCAGATTCCGTGGTGCTGAACTCTGACTTCGCCGGATCCATCGGCAAGTTGATCCCCAACCACCAGCGCACGAAGTGGACCGACGAGAAGCTGGCGAAGAAGAAATACTCCTGCTCCACCTTCATGATGTATCTCGGGGTCAAGGGCCGTTACGACGACATCTCGCACCACACCATCTACCTGGCTGAAAACTACCGCGAGAATCTGGCGGATATCGAAAAGCGTCACCGCCTCTCCGACAACCCCTCCTTCTACGTCCAGAACGCCGGCGTTACCGACGACACGCTCGCCCCCGAAGGCCACAGCTCCCTCTACGTCCTGCTGCCCGTCACTCATGAGACCGGCTCCGTCGACTGGGCCAAGGAAGGTCCGCGCTACCGGGCTCTCGCGCTCGAACAGATGAAAAAGATCGGCATGCACGATGTCGAAGAGCGCATTGTGACCGAAAAAATCGTCACCCCCCGCGACTGGGCCAGTGAGTTCGAGCTCTACAAAGGCGCGACCTTCTCCATGGCGCACTCGCTCGACCAGATGCTCCATCTCCGTCCCCACAACCGCTTTGAGGACGTCCGCCAAATGTATCTCGTCGGTGGCGGTACCCACCCGGGCAGCGGTCTCCCCGTCATCTTCGAGTCCGCCCGCATCACCTCGCGCCTGCTCCTCCAGGACCTCAAGATGGAGCCGCTCTGGAACCAGGCAAGCGAAGAGTCACACCTCGGCCGACAACTCGTCGGAGCCCCGTCGTAGTATGGCAGCTACGATGCTGGAGCCGGCAAGCGACACCCTGAACAGCGCGCAGACAGCCTCCGCGACCGCAGCCCAACAAGCCTGGGCCGCCACCCCCATCGCGCGCCGCGTCGCCGTCCTGCGCGCCGCGCGCCATGAGTTGGCCCGCATCGCCGACCGACTCGTCGACGCCATCTCACGCAACCTCCATCGCACCCGCGCCGACTCCTACGCCGCCGAAGTCCTCCCCTTGCTCGCCGCCTGCCGGTTCCTTGAAAACGAAGCCGCAACCCTCCTGAAGCCGCGCCGCCTCGGCCGCAAAGGACTCCCCTTCTGGCTCGTCGGCATCGACAGCACCATCGAGCGCGTCCCATTCGGCACCATCCTCATCATCGCTCCCGGCAACTACCCGCTCTTCCTCCCCGGCGTCCAGACCCTGCAGGCCCTGGCCGCCGGCAACGCGGTCATCTGGAAGCCCGGCAGCGAAGGCCAGCCAGTAGCCGAGGTCTTCCTGGCCGGGCTTGAGCGAGTCGGCCTTCCCCCGACACTCCTGCGCGTCACAAACGACTCCAGCGAAGCCGCCATCACCGAAATCGCAGCCCATCCCGACAAGATCGTCTTCACCGGCTCCTCGGAAGCCGGACGAGCCGTTCTGCGCCGCGCCGCCGACATGGCAATCCCCGTCGTCGCCGAACTCTCCGGCTGCGACGCCGTCGTCGTCCTCGAATCCGCCGACACCCAACGCGTCCTCGAAGCCCTCACCTTCGGTATGCACCTCAACGGCTCCGCGACCTGCATGGCTCCGCGCCGCCTCTTCCTCGTCGGCTCGGGACACGAACCACTGATCGCCGACCTTCAGGCCCGCGTCGCCACCATGGACGCCGTCGAACTCAGCCCCCGCACCCACACCCAACTCCAGGCCCTGGTCGCCGACGCCGAACTCGGAGGCGCGACCACCGTCGGCAACCACGGCGCGCTTGACCTCAAGCCGCTCCTCATCCTCAACGCAACCCCTGCGATGGCGATCGCCCGCGCTGACATTTTTGCCCCCATCCTCAGCGTGATCGCGGTTCCCACCCCCGAAGCCGTCCTCCGCGCCGACGAAGACTGCCCTTTCGGCCTCACCGCCGCCATCTTCGGCGAAGAGCGCGCCGCCCGCGAACTCGGCGCCCGCCTCACCGTCGGCACCGTCCTCATCAACGACCTCATCGTCCCCACCGCCGACCCCCGCGTCCCCTTTGGAGGCCGTCGCGGTAGCGGCTTCGGCACCACCCGCGGCGCCGAGGGTCTGCTCGAAATGACCGCCGCTAAGGTTACCTCCGTCCGCACCGACAAATCGACGCGGCACTATCAAGCAACCGGCCCGGCCCATGAAGATCTCTTTCGCGGCGCACTCAAGATGAGCCACAGCGCCACACTCATCGATCGATTCAAAGGCCTGCGACGCATGATCGCAGCCGCAAAAAACCTGAAGTAACCCTTAGGAGAAGCAATGAACGTAGGCGTCGTAGGTAGCGGACTCGCAGGACTCGCGGCAGCATGTACCCTCGCAGCGCGCGGCCACCGGGTCGAAGTCTTCGAGAAGAACGAATGGCTCGGCGGCAAGGCCGCGCAACTGACCGGCCAGGGCTTCCGCTTCGACATGGGCCCCACCATCCTCATCCAGCCCAGCGTCCTCCGCAAAGTCTTCGAGGAGGCCAACCGCAAGCTGGAAGACTACATCCCCATGGTGCGTCTCGACCCCCAATGGCGCTGCTTCTTCGAGGACGGCAGCCGCATTGACCTCCGCGACAACGCCGCCGAGATGGCCGCAACCCTCGAAGCCATCTGGCCCCGCATGGGCGCGGGCTACCTCAAGTTCCTCGAACAGTCCGAGCAACTCCACTCCATCTCCGACCGCTTCTTCTTCTGGCGCTCCATCGGGTCCATGCGCGACACCATGGACGTCAAGGGAGCCTTCGACCTCAACGTCCTTAAAGACGTCATGCGCATGCGCCTCGGCAAAACCGTCGCCGGCGTCATCCGCGAGAACATCCCCGACCCCAACGTCGCCCAGATGCTCGACCACTTCGTCCAGTACGTCGGCTCTTCGCCCGATGCCTCGCCCGCCATCCTCTGCGCCATCGGCCACATGCAGATGGAAGAGGGCATCTGGTACCCCATGGGGGGAACCCGCGCAGTCCCCGAAGGCCTCGTCAAGCTCGGCACCGAACTCGGCGTCGTCTTCCATCCCAGCACCGACGTCGTCCGCATCGACTCCGCCCGCGGCAAGGTCACCGGCCTGACGACCACCACCGGCACGACCCACACCTTCGACGCCGTAGTCTCTAACTCCGACGCTGTCCGCACCCATCGTGAACTAGTCGGCGGAGCGCCCGCCCGCAAATTCGAGCACAAGCGCAGCTACGAGCCCGCCTGCTCCGGCGTCGTCCTCTACCTCGGCCTCAACAAGCGTTACGACCACCTCGCCCACCACGACTTCGTCTTCTCCCGCGACCCCCACGAAGAGTTCCACGCCATCTACGACCTCGGTATTCCCGCTCCGGACCCGACCTGCTATCTAGCGGCCACAGCGCAATCCGACCCTGCCTCCGCGCCAGCCGGTGGCGAAGCCCTCTACGTTCTCGTTCATACCCCCTACCTGCGCCCCGATCACGACTGGAAGAAGATGTTCCCCATCCAGCGCCAACTCATCCTCGACAAGCTTAAGCGCACCGCCGGCCTCACCGACATCGAAGATCGCATCGTCTTCGAAGCCGCCCTCACCCCGCAGGACATCCACGACCGCTACCGCGTCCTCAACGGAGCAATCTACGGCATCTCCTCGCACGGCGTCTTCAACGGTGCCTTCAAACCCGCCAACCGCTCCCGCGAACTCCCCGGCCTCTATCTCGCCGGCGGCGCAGCGCACCCCGGCCCCGGCATGCCCATGGTGATGATGTCCGGCTGGATCGCCGCCGATTCCCTAGACCACGACGCGAGCGTAAACTAAACGCGATTGCACTGTCCTTCGTTTGTCATCCCGTAGGGATCTGCGGTTGTGGTTGCGGTTGCCGTTGTCTATATGGCTGCCACACCGCAAGACACAGGTGCTTCAAAGGCTTTCATTGATGGCCGCACCCTCCATCTCGCGCTTTGTCCTCTGGTTCTTCCGCGGAATCGTGCGCGGCTACTTCCGCCGCCACTTCGCCGGCGTGCGCCTCAGCCGAGCCTCGAATCTCTCCGCCTTTCACGACAAAAAACTTATTGTCTACGCCAACCACAGCTCCTGGTGGGACCCCATGGTCCTCGTCCTGCTCGGCCAGACCCAGATGCCAACGCGCGACCACTTCGCCCCGATGGACGCCGCCGCGCTCGAGCGCTACGGCATCTTCAAGCGAATCGGCGTTTTCGGAGTCGAGATGAAGACCGCCCGCGGCGCAGCCCAATTCCTTCGCACCGGCTCCGCCATCGTCCAGAACGGCGGTGTCCTCTGGGTCACGCCGCAGGGCCGCTTCGCTGACTCGCGTGAGCGGCCACTAGCCTTTAAACCCGGCCTCGCTGCCCTGGCCGCCAAAATGCCTGGAGGCTGCACCGTCCTCCCTCTAGCCATCGAATACGTCTTCTGGGATGAGCGCCTGCCCGAAACCCTCCTCCACTTCGGCGATCCCGTGACCATCGACGGCCAATCCACCGAAGAAGCCCAGCAACTTCTCGAAACCGCACTGCTCAAGGCCATGGAATCCCTCAAAGCCGAAGCCACGTCCCGCAATCCCGCCGCCTTCTCCCTTGTCCACGACGGTACCGTAGGCACCGGAGGCCTCTACGAAGTAGGCCAACGCGTGCTCGCAACCTTGCGCCGCAAACCATTCCAGCCCCACCACACCGCCATCGTCATCCCACCGCCCGTCCATCACGAAGAACGCGGATGATCCTCCTGCTCCTCATCATGTCCGTCGCCGCCGCCCTGCTGCCGGCCGTTCTCTTCTGGATGAACCTGCGCCTCTATGGCGAACCGCCGCCGGCCACCGGTCCAAATCTCCCCGCCGTATCGATCCTCATCCCCGCCCGCAACGAGGCCGCCGTCATCGACGCCGCCGTCACCAACGCACTCCTAAGCCGCGGCGTCGACATCGAAGTCGTCATCATGGATGACGGCTCAACCGACGGCACCGACGCCATCGTCCTCGCGCTGGCCGCCGCCGATCCACGCGTCCGCCTCGAACGGGCCCCCGCCCTGCCCACCGGATGGAACGGCAAGCAGCACGCCTGCTGGGCCCTCGCCCAGGCCGCCCACAACCCCACCCTCTGCTTTGTCGATGCAGACGTCACCCTCGGCCCCGACTGCGTCGCCCGCATGGCCCAGTTCCTCGAAGCAGGAGACAACGCCCTCGTCAGCGGCTTCCCCCTGCAAGTCACCGAGACACCACTGGAATGGCTCCTCCTGCCGCTCATCCACTTCGTCCTGCTCGGCTTCCTGCCGCTCGCGCAGATGCGCAAGTCCACCGATCCTGCCTTCGCCGCCGGTTGCGGCCAGTTCCTGATGGCGCGGAAGGAAGCCTACTTCGCTACCGGCGGCCACAGCGAAATTAAGTTGACCATGCACGACGGTCTCCGACTCCCGCGCCTCTTTCGCGCCGCCGGCCACCGCACCGATCTCGCCGACATCACCAACCTCGCCAGCTGCCGCATGTACACTACCGCCTCACAGGTCTGGAGCGGCCTGGCCAAGAACGCGACCGAAGGTCTGGCCGCCCGCTCCCGCATCGTGCCCGTCACGCTACTCCTCTTGCTCGGGCAGGTCTTCCCCTTCATCGCTCTCTTGATCCTGCTCCCCAGTCTTGCCCTGCTGGTTGCATTCGCCGGAGCGATCACCATCAGCTATTCGGCCGTATTGGTGTTTGGGCTGATCGTTCTTGGAGTCACCGCCGCCTGGCTTCCCCGCGGGCTCGGCGTCCGCCGCTTCCGTCAGGACTGGCGCAGCGCCCTCCTGCACCCCGTCGGCATCCTCATGCTGCTCGCCATCCAGTGGTACTCGCTCGTCCGTAAAATGCGCGGCGGCCCCGTAAGCTGGCGCGGCCGAGCCTACACCGGCGACTGAGGCCACACCGCCAGCAAACCGCGCACAACCCTCGACCCTATACGCCACCCGTTCTCCAGCGCCGGCCGATACGCCGAGTATGTCGTCACCCTGGTCTCCGCAAGGCTCTTCGCCGCGCCGATCCCTTCGCGTTGCTGATCGAAGTTTGAAGCCGCCCGCACCACCAGCACCCGCGCAAAATCCACCCGTCCAGCCTTCGCCAGCAGCATCAGCGATTGCAGAATCCCCGTATCTTCCATCGCGGTAATCGCGTACGTCCCGCGACCTTCCGTTTGATACGCCACCCACCGCCGCGCCCGTTCCGACATCAGCTTTCCATGCCAGAATGTCGTCGACGAAAGCTCATCCCCGCGCAGCACATGCGGAGCCCGCCAAGCCGTCTCTCCCGGTGCAAACTCCCGCCGCCGCAGCGCTATCGCCGGAGTATCCTGCAACTCCAAATCCTTCGTCAGCCCAAACGCCCAGCCAACCAGCTCCGCATTCAGCCGAAACACAATTCCATCCCCACCCTCAAACCGATCCTCGCGCGGCTGCTCATAGGGAGTCGTCTTGCCCAACGCCACAAACCCATCCACCCACTCGGCCGGAATCTCCCGCGCGTCCACCTCATGCGTCAGATCCCCATCCACCACGTACTCGACCAGCGCGACGGACGCCAGCGACCCACGCTGCGGATCGATCCCACATATCCCGCTGACAATCCAATAAGCCTGCGCCAGATCAAAACGTTCATCCAGCCCCAGCGCCGTGATCGCCGCCGCCGCCCGCGCCGCACCAACGCCCGTTACCACCCCCAACACACCGTTTCCGCTCAGACATAGAGGGCGCAATCCATAAGCAAACGGAAGCTCCTGATCCAGCCCCTCGCGTTCGCGCCAGTACCGAAACTCCCCCGGGACAGGGCCGCCCACCGGCTCAAACGCCGTCACAATCACAGCCTTGATCACGATCGCTGCCATCGTTACACGCCCTTTTTCTGCGGCTCCCAGATGAACTTGTGGATCTGCAGCGAAAGACGCGCATCCACGCCATCCTCCATCATCCACTCCACCAGCGTACGCGGATCGAGCGTCGCATTCTCCGTCGTCCGCAGCGGGCTGGGCGATTTCGAAAACGCCGGACTCAACAGGATCCCGCCCACCTTCACCCGCAACTCATGCTCTGCGATAAACGCCTTGGCAAACTCATAGTCGCGCCGATCCGTCAGCACGAACTTAACCTCGTCATTCAGCGTCAACGCCCCAAGATTCTCCATACGAAAGCTATTCGCCGCCGAACCCGCCCCCGGGCACTTGACGTCCACGATCTTGTGCACCGCCTTCGGCACCAACTCCAGCGGCCGCTCCCCGCTGGTCTCAATCATCAATTCATAACCCTGCGCGAGCAACACATCCATCAGCGGCAGCAGTTCCTTCGCCTGCAACATCGGCTCGCCGCCGGTAAACTCCACCAGCTTGCAGGGAGACAGCGCCTCGATCTGCGCGACGATCTCCTCCTGAGTAAACGGTTTGCCACCCGTAAACGTGTACTCGGAATCGCACCACGAGCAGCGCAGGTTGCATCCCGCCAGCCGGACAAAGATACATGGCAAACCAGCGAATGACGACTCGCCTTGAACCGATTTGTAAAGTTCGATGAGATACATAGTTATGGAAGCAGCCGAATGCCCGCGGACTGCGCGGCAGTAATCAGTTCATGGTCAAAGGTCGCGAGCGGCAAATCATGGGTGCGCGCGAAATCAAGATAGACAGCATCGTAGGCCGTTAGACCAAACCGTTCCATGATGGACAGAATCGGCATTGGCGAAACAAATGCGATCGGAAACGTCGCAACCGCGAGCTGGGAAAGGAGCCTATGGGCTCTTTCAAAATCGGCTTGTGAAAGCTTGCCGGAGCGGAGCCTTAATCCAAGCTGGTTCGCAATCTCCAGATGCCACAACCCAGGCACCCAAAGCCCCTCGCGTTCCGCACGGGCCAGCAACCCGATCGACTGCGCGTCTGCCTGGGATGGCAATAGCCAGCGCAAGCTTACGGAGGCATCCGCCACAAAAGCCATCTAGTACTTTCGTCCATCGGCCTTGATCGCCTGCCAGTCGACCGCGTATGGGTCCGCCGTTTCCCAATCCGGACTCGTACGCTTCATCCATTCGATGTGCTCTTCAATTGCAGCATGTCGTTCATGGTCGGCATTTGATGCTTCCATCGGTAATGCGTGGTCCGCAGAGTCCACGAGCTGCTCCAGTAACCTGGAGACCGTCAGACCGCGCTCGTCCGCTACCGCATGAACGCGGGCTTCAACCTCGGGCGCAAGTTCGATCTGCATAGGACACTCCTTGCCTTGCCAGTCTAGCCTAACCCTACTCGTAATACCGCGCAAAGCTCGTATCCGTCTCATACAGCGTGCAATCCTTCACGCGCACCCGGCCCGACGTCATCTCGTGCAACTGCTCCGCCGTCTGCTCGTAAAAGTACCGCGCCAGATTCTCCGCCGAAGGATTCACCTCGTCGAACGGCTTCAACTCGTTGATCATCTGATGGTCCAGATAGTCCACCGCTGGCCGCATCACCTGCTTCAGCAGCTTGAAGTCCAGCAGCAGCCCGGCCTCGTCAAGCTCCGCTCCAACCAGTGTTACGAACACCTTGTAATTGTGGCCGTGCGGATTCTCGCACTTGCCGCGATAGTTGCGAAGGTAGTGGCCGGAAGAAAAACCGGCTTCTACGGTAACTTCAAACATCTGCTTTGATTCCCTTCTCGTTCAGCCATCTTCCATTGTAGCGGGAGGCCCCTGCCGACTACCTGCCCGGCTTCCGCCGTCTCACCTGCCGAGCCTCTTCGGCCCGCCGCTCCGCCTGCTCGAACAAGCTCGACAAACTCCCCACCAGCGCCACCACCATTCCCAGAACGAGGAACGCTGTCGCCATCAGCCGCCACATCGAAACGTCACCCGGCGATCCCATCTCGCGCGCAATCTTTAGATACGACATCCCAAACGACGCCAACGCAAAAAACAACAACGTGCCAGCGAGAATGTAAAGGTTGCGTCCCATGGGTCCTGAACCCAGTTTAGTCGATCCCGATCTCGAAGGCGTACCATCCATCGCTCAGCGGAAGATAGTTCGCAAACCGCGAGTGAACCTCGCCGTCCGCTCCGGGCGTTGCCGGGCCGGTCCCCTCCACCTGCACGCCCTCGCCACACGGCCTGCGCCGCAGCGACGAGCTCTGCACCGGCGTCAGCGGACTGCGCGTGCAGTGCGTGTACCCAGTCATCCGGAACAGCCCCCGCCACGGCCCATTCCACGTATAAATGGTCACATCGCCAAAGTCAGTCCGCTCCACGCTAGCCGTGCCGCCCAGCGTCTCCAGCAGCGATTTGTAGCTATCCCACCGCTGCTGTGGCAACGGCGACTTCGTATCCCCATACCGATACAGCGCCGTAGGCCGCACCGCAGACGGCACCGCCGTCAGATAGTCCGTGCCGATCGAAGTCAGCGTATTGTCCTGATCCGACATCTTCTGCAAATCGTCCAGATGCCCCCGCTGCGTGGCGAAAGACGCCTGCATCTGCGGCAGAGTCTGTAGCGCAGGATCGCGATCCGCGATCATTACGCAGCCGCTCACCGCGCCAACGCCAAACACGCCCGCCAGGATAATGCTGACCCGCCGCCCCGTGGAACTCTTCTTTCGCGACACGGAAAAAAAGAGCAGCGCCACGAGGCTAAGCGCCGCAGCAGCGCCGGTTGAGATACAAAACACGCTCAGGATGTCCATGCAAAAGCGATTATCCCACGCCATTGCATCGGGTGCCCCATCCTCGACCGACAGTTCTTTCGTCGGGCAGGGTGGGGTATAGCCGCTCGGGGAAGCGTATCGTTCTGCCTTGCGGTATCCGTCAGGGGTAGAGCAGCCCACGGAAGCGTATCGTTCTGCCTCGCGGTATCCGTCAGTGGTGTCGACTCTACGGAATCATGATTTGCGCCGTCGTCGTTCCGTACAGATTCCGGCTCGTCACCGTAAACGTCGTGTTCAAGGCCGGCTTCGGCAACGCCATGTACCCCCGGAAGATCGCCCCGTTGTACAGGCCCGGCGCACTGACAAAGCTGTAGCTCCCGCCGGTTAGCGTTGCGCTGATAAACGCATAATTGATCCCCTGATACGTCCCCAGCGAATACTTCAGCCCCTGAATGACCGGCGGAGCCCCCGTCGGAACCGTGCCCGCGTCATAAGCCGTCGGCATCTGTACCACTTCAAAGTTCGCCGACAACACCTGCTGTAGATTGCCCAGGTCAGAGTCGTTCCAGCGCGAATCCTGCGTCCCCTGAAAGAACAGCTTGCTCCCGTTATCCGTCAAGATCAGCCCGTACTTCTTCATCGCCGTCAAAATAATCTTGTTCGTCGCCGAGTAGCCGGAGATGTCGAAGCCGGCTTTCAGCCGAATTCGCATCCCCATAATGTTGTCCGTGCCGTAAAGATTTCCCGCAGCATGCGTCGCCGGCGCCATAAACAAACCGCCGTTGCCATTCGCCTTCGTATGCGGAGCCGTAAACCGGATCGCGTGGTTGATCGTCCCCGCAACAATCTCGTCGTATCGGATCAGCCCCTCAAACAGCGAAAGCCCCGAAGCGTCAGCAGACGTCATGCCATACGGCCTCTGCTCCGTGTTCAGCATGTCGAACAATACGCCGTTCGACGCGCTCCAGCTTCCCTTGCAGGGAGTCGCCTGCCACAGCTCGTAGTTCGTGCAGCTCCGTCGGTCCACGATCAGCAGATGCCGATCGTTCTGGTCCGTAGGGCAGTCCGGAGGATTCCCCTCGATCGCCATCCCCTTCTGCGCCGGGTAATACGTCAGATCGCTTTCATTCGGGTACAGCACCATCGGCATCTTGATCTGCGGAAACGTTGTCGCGCTCGACGCGGAATCCACCACGTTGTACGGAATCCCGTACTGCGTCCCGAAGTCCGGATGCAGATGATACTGGGCCAGATCCGCCACATTCGTCACCGTAATCGTGGTCGACAGCGGATCCAGCGGGAGAGCCGATATGTCCTGATGCCAGGCGTCGTTCGGCGAAGGGACAAACCCATTCAGCGCCCCGTTCAGCCCCAGCGAAACATTGCCGCAAGCCACATTCGCCACCGTAAGCTGCTGGTTCAACGTGGGAACGACAGTCTGTCCCCACGCATCACGCATACAGACAATCACCAGCCCCACACACACCACTGCAATCCAGGCTCTACGGAACATGTCTACTCCTCGAAAAAATACTGCATGGGTCAATCCAACAATGTGTTTGCGATCCCTTGTGAAATCCCGTAAGGATCTGCTTTCGTGCGCTTGCTTTTGATACCACCTACCGTTGATGTACCCAATCTCGTTTGTCATCCCGTAGGGATCTGCTTTTGCATGACCACGATGCCTACTAACCTAAGGTAACTCTTTTACGGTTACCAAAGTCAATATTTTTCCTGTGAATCGTTAAAAAACTTTTCCACATCCTCGATCGACTGCGTCACCCGGTATGGCGGCAGCGAATCGAGAAACACCCTGCCATACCTCGCCCGCTGAATCCTTGGGTCGAGCAGCATCAGAACCCCGCGATCACTCAGCGAGCGAATCAGCCGCCCAAACCCCTGCTTCAGCGCAATCACCGCTGCGGGAATCTGGAGGTCGAAGAACGGCTTGCCCCCCGCCGCCTCGATCGCCGCCATTCGCGCCTTCACCACAGGATCGGTCGGCACCGCAAACGGCAGTCGGTCGATAATCACGCACGAAAGCTGTTCGCCCTGCACGTCCACCCCCTGCCAGAAGCTAGCCGCGCCGAACAGCACCGCATTCGGCGTATCGCGAAACTGTTGCAGCAACACATGGCGCGGAGCCGTCCCTTGCAGCAGCAATGGATAAGGCAATTCAGCCAGCATCCGGTCATGGAGCGCTCGCATCTGCGCATAGCTCGTAAACAGGCAAAATGCCCGCCCCTGCGTAATCTCCAGCACACGCCTGGTCCGTTCCGCCGCATGAATCAGAAAGTCCGGCTCGCGCGGATCGGGCATCGACGGCGGCAGATACAACAGCGCCTGCCTGGGATAGTCGAAGTGCGAAGGCACGATGAGTTCGCGCGTACTCGCCAACCCCAGCCTCTTCGTCAGGTGCGTAAACTCCGACGCGACCGTCAGCGTAGCCGACGTCAGCACCACGCTCGGATACGCATCGAACAGCGCCGTCCCCAGCAGTCCCGAAACGTCAATTGGCGTCGCCTGCAGTTGTGTGTGGTACGCCGGCTGAGCCCCCCTCGCCAGATTCCTGACTCCTGACGCAGCCCGCCGTTCAATCCAGAACACCGTGTTCGGATCGTCCGATTCCAGCAGGAACTTCAGGTGCATCCGGATGTCGCCTGCCCGCTTCACCAGGCCCTTCGTCTCGTCGACATTCTTGACCCGCTCGAGTTCTCCTTCAAGCCGTTTGAGCGCCGTCTCCGTACCCAGGTATTTATCCCCGTCCGACTCCAGAAAGCTCTCGCGATCCACATGTTCAAACGGCATCCGGCCCAGCGGCTGCGACTCGACCGGCAGGGCCGCAAAAAACATTCGCGCCCGATCCTGCAGTATCCCGCACGCCGACTGGATCGGCGTCGACAGGCAATCCTTCGCCCGCAGCATCATCTCCACATCGCGCGTCAGCTCGTCGAACCGCGCATGCGACAGCCCGATCCCGAAATAATTCGACGCAATCTCCTCCAGTTCATGCGCCTCGTCGAAGATCACCGCGCCCGCCATCGGCAGAATGCCTGCCTCCTGCCCGCCGTTCTCGCTCACCGGAACCTGCTGCTTGATATTCAGATCGGCAAAAAACAGGTGGTGATTGACGATGATCAAGTCCGATTCCAGAGCCTTACGCCGCATCTGTGTAATAAAACAAGTCTCAAAATCCGGACAAGTCTGCCCCAGGCAGGCCTCGCTCCGCGCATCCAGCTTCGACCACAGCGGCGAGTGTTCCGGCAGATGGTTCACCTCCGCCCGGTCCCCCGTCACCGTCGTCTTCTCCCACGTCGCAATATGGTGGAACTGCTCAATCTCTTCAAGCCCCGTCAGCATCGGCGAGTCGCGCAGCGCATACAGCTTGTTGCGGCAAAGGTAGTTCGCACGACCCTTCATGTAGCAGACCTTCAGCGGCCCCAGCAGGCTCTCCAGAAACGGAACATCCTTGAAATAAAGCTGCTCCTGAAGGTTCTTCGTGCCGGTCGAGATAATGACCCGCTGACCCTTCTCCCGCGCAAACCGCAGTGCCGGCAGCAGGTACGCCAGCGTCTTGCCGGTCCCGGTCCCAGCTTCCACCACGAGATGCCGCTTGTCGGTCAGCGCCGCCTCGACAGCCTTGGCCATCTCATACTGCCCCTTGCGATGCTCAAACGCCAGCGACGACTTCGACAGAATGCCGTTCGGCGCAAAGAAATCATGCAGCGACGGCAGCTTCGCCTTCGGAACATCGGTCGGAATTGGCGGAGCAAAGGGCACTAAGCTGATGATATGCGAAGGATTGGCGAATCTAGGTCAACTCCCACCGACCCGCCATTTCCTATTCACTGCTTTCGCCGTAAAAGCCAATCAAATACCGCACAAACGCACCTGAGATACCAGACTAAGTCCTTTATTGCTTCATTTATTCGCAATACCGATGGAAGGGCGGAGGGGGGACCCCTTCTGACCTGTGACAAATGACACATCGCACTGCGCCCAATTGGCCTATCGTAAATCTGTGCAACGCTCAATAAGCGTTTCAGTCTCATCCGAGGTGCCATCATGACCGTCGCCAACTCACCCTCCACCATCGCCATCGAAACCATTCTCCTCGCGACCGATTTCTCCGCTTCTTCGGAGCGCGCAGCCGACTACGCCCGCGCTATCGCACGCCAGTTCAGCGCCACCCTCGAGATGGTTCACGTCGCGAAACCCCTCGCGATCGCGGTTGCCGACGAAGTCGCCGTAACGCTGGTGAACGGAAATGCCATTCCAGCCAACGGCAAGCCACAACGTGGATTCTTTACCGAAGCGGGCGTCAAAACCCGCGCCTCCACCGCTGAGGGCGATAACGCCGCCCAGACCCTGCTCCAGCTGGCCTCCACGCTGCAAGCCGACCTGATCGTTACCGCCACGCGCGCCAAGTCCGGCATCGGACGCCTTGTGCTCGGCTCCACCGCCGAAACTCTCATCCGCAAGGCTGACTGCCCTGTCATCACCATCGGCCCCAAGGCCGCTCTTCCCGCTGCAGACACACTCTTTCGCACCATCGTCTACGCGACTGACTTTTCGCCCCAGGCCGCCAAGGCCGCTGGCTACGCGCTTTCCCTCTCGGCCGTCAGCCATGCCCGGCTCTGCTGCTGCTTCGTTGAGGACGAGCCTGTCGAAGTTCCGGCGCTCCGTGCAGAACGGACCAGCCGCTTCACCCGGGAACTTCATGAGCTGATGCCAGATCTACCGCCCGGTGCCTCCACTCCGGAGTTCTTCATCGAACAGGGCGACCCCGCCGACGCGATCCTTCGCCTTGCCCGCCAGGTCCACGCCGACCTCATCGTCCTTGGGCCGCGCAAATCCACCTTCTGGCTCAACTATGTTGACCACGGCCTCACCCCAGCCCTGCTGGCCGAGTCAACCTGCCCCGTCATGACTATTTGCTAGAAAAGTTTGGATATCCTGACGCCCAGCCAGCCTCCAAGGAGAAGCCCGAAGAACGCTGTCGGCACACCCCGGATTCCGCACAGATTGCTGTTCGGCCAGAACCAGGTGCAGGACGCGTACGCGACCACGTAGTACCCCGCAATCAGGCCCAGGAACGCGCCAATAGGGCCCGTGATCCATTTCATACAGAAAATATACGCGCAACACCGCGCGGCTCAGGCCGTCTGGATCGCAACTCCATCCAACTCCGCCGCATACTGAGCCACTGCTTCAGCCGAGGGGGCCTCAAACCCCGCAAGCACGGCCATCTGAATCGCAAAGTTCCCAATCGTCGAGCTCTCGGGCGACCCGCAATGCACCTCCAGCCCCGTCCGTTCCGCAATCAGCCGATTCAGGTACTGGTTCCGCGATCCGCCGCCAACGATAAACACACGTTTCAGGCTTTTGCCCGTGTGCGCCGAAATATTCTCCAGCACCACCTTGTACCGAGCCGCCAGCGAGTGGAAGATCACATTCGCAAACATCGGCGCAGCCTCCGGACTCTCATCCAAAGCCGCATGGCCCGCCTGCTTGAGTGACGAGTTGATGCGGTGCAGCATATCGCCCGGCAGCAGCAACTCCGGCTCGTCAACGTTGAAGACCGCCGCCGGTGTCGGCTGCTTCTCGGCCGCCGCCACAAGCTCCGCCACGTCGAACTCTCGGCCCGCCTTCTCCCACTCCAGCATCGACTGCCGCAGCAGCCACATACCGTTCACGTTCACATGGAAACACGTCAACCCGCCGGCCCCGGCGAGATTCGTAAAGCCTTCCGCCATGGCCTGTGACGTCCGCATCGGCTTCTTCACCAGCGCACCGACCAGCGACCAGGTGCCTGAGCTGATATATGCCCAGTCGTCTCCCGATGCGGGAATCCCGGCAATCGCCGAAGCGGTATCGTGCGTCGCCGGAGCAATCAGACGCGTCGCCTTGTAGGCTGGCAGCTCCGCAAGCGGCCCGGTCAACTGACCAATGTCAGTCCCCGGCTCGACAAGTTCCGGAGCCTGCGTGATATCGAGATCGGCTGCGGAAAAAATCTCCGGTGCCCATGTCCCCGTGTCGACGTCAACCAGCTGGGTGTGCGCCGCAAGCGTCCGCTCGGAGACAGGCCTGCCACCGAGTTTGTACAGGATGTACTCCGGCAACTGAATCCACCCACGCCCTGGCGGAAGGTTCGTCAGCCGATCTGAATGGAGCTGGTAGAGCGTGTTGATGCGCAGGGCCGTCACTGCCGTGATCTCGTGCATGCGAGCCGCGCTGATCTTCTGGTGCAGTCGATCCCCGCTCTCGACCGTTCGAATATCGCGATAGCAGAACGGATCGGCCAGTGGCAATCCATCCTCGCCCAGCCGCACGTAGTCCACGCCCCAGCCATCCACCGCAATCGACCCAATGCCCTCGGGAGCCATCTTTGCCGCGCGCTCCAGCCCCAGCCACACGCCTGCCTCAACAGTCTTCAGGTCCCAGTGGATCGAGCCGTCGTCCGATGTTACGGGCGCGTTCGTAAACCGGTGCACCACCGTGATGTGCGGTGTGCCGTCGATCCAGCTCAGCAGCGAGACGCGACAACTCTCTGCCCCCAGATCGACGGCAACGATGGCAGCCCCGCTCACCGCAGGAACGCCTCAACCAGCCCGCCGTCCACAGGAATCAAATGCCCCGTCGTGCAGGGCGTCAACGGCCCAGCCAGGAACATAATCGCCTGCGCGCAATCCTTCGGGTCGATCGGAGTATGGGTCAGCGTGCGCTTGGCATAGAACTTCGCCAGCTCGTTGCGCAACCCGTTGTCCGTGTCTTCCGGATTGAATGGCAAACCATACTTCTTCAAGGAAGCAATCACGCGATCCCGGGGGAACATCGTCGAACCCTTTACGACCGTCGCCGGGCTGATGCCGTTCACGCGAATCAGCGGCGAGTAGGTCACGGCAAGCTCCCGCACCAAGTGGCTTAGCGCCGCCTTCGACACGTCGTAGGCCTCGCTTCCCTTCTTCGCCACGACCGCATTGGCCGAGCTCGTCAGCACAATGCTGCCGTCAATTCCCTGCGCCGCAAACACCGCATGAGCTTCGTCGGTCAGCTTGTAGTTTGCCGTAACGTTGATCTCAAGCGTCACCGCCCAGAGCGCGTCGTTGATGATCCCATCCGGCGTAGCCGGAAAGATCGCCGCCGTATTGATCAAAATATCCAACCCACCAAACGCCTTCAGAGTGGCGTCCAGCGCGCCCTTGATCGTGTCCCGCTTCGTAATATCGATCGCTGCGGCTACCGCCACTTCCTTGCCGTACAGCGCCTTCACTTCCTCGGCAACGGACTGTGCGCCCGCAAAATCACGGTCGGCGACAACCACATGCCCGCCACGCTCGCCCGCCAACAGCGCTACCTCACGCCCAATTCCCGAGCCTCCGCCGACCACAAGTACGACTCGGCGGCTCAGCTCCTTCTCCTTCGGCTGGCGCTGAATCTTTGCCTCTTCCAGCTGCCAGTACTCGATCCGGAAAGCTTCGCTCGGCGGCAGCGCGACATAGTTTGCAAACGCGGAAAACTCGCTCGGCCCGGCAGCGGGTCCAGCCTGCGGAATGTCGCCACAGTTGGAGTTCTTACCCAGTGCCCCCGCGCCCTGCATCACGCCGATTGCATTGATGTAGAACTCGCCGGTAATCCGCGACTCAGCCTTGTTCTTGCCGAAGCTGAACATGCCCACGCCCGGAATCAAGACCACGGTCGGGCTGGCATCGCGCAGCGCCGGCGAATCCGGCAACGCATGCTTTGAATAATATTGGGCATACTCGGCGCGATAGGTCGCAAGCGCCGATTCCAGCAATTCCGGCAACTCCGCCGGATCGCCTTCGGGGTTCCACTTGATGAACATCGGACGAATCTTCGTGCGGATAAAGTGATCCGGGCAGCTCGTCCCGAGGTGCGACAGATCAACCGCATGGGCCGAGTTCACAAAATCCAGCACCTGCGGCAGATCGCTGAACGACCCGATCCAACGCTGCTTGCGCGAGACCAGTCCGCGAACGTGCGGCATGATCTTCAACGCTACGGCCTCGCGGTCCTCGCGGCTTTTCGAAACCGAACCGCCAAACGGCTTATGATTCTCGTCCGCTGCATGGCGCGCAATGAATTGCCCGATCTGGTCGATGATCGTAATCGTGTTCAGATAGCTCTCACGCTGCGTCTCGCCCCAGGTAAACAGGCCGTGTCCGCCTAGCACCACGCCATCGCAACCCGGCGTGTCTGCAACGATCTTGCGCAGCATCATGCCCAGCTCGAACCCCGGCCGCTGCCACGGAAGCCAGGCCAGCTTGTGGCCAAACTCCGCATTGAACTCTTCCATCTTCGCCAAGCCGTTCGACGAGGCGGCGAGCGCAATCCCCCAGTCCGGATGCAGGTGGTCGACATGCGGAAACGGTAGAAACCCGTGCAGCGACGTATCGATCGAAGCGGCGACCGGGTTGTTCCCGAACGTGCATAGCGGATACAACTCCACCATCTCGTCCTCGAACTCAACGCCTTTGTAAGCATTCTCGAGCGCCATCAGCTTGTCCATGTACAGCGTGGCAAAGCCGGCCCGCTTGATCGACCCCAGGTCGCCGCCCGAGCCCTTTACCCACAAGACCTTCTTCGTCAGGCCATCAATCGGGTCGACCATATCCAGCTTCGAGCTGGTATTGCCACCGCCGAAGTTCGTGATGCGCAGGTCGGAGCCCAGCAGATTCGAGCGGTAGCGCAGCAGCTCTGGCGCATCCAGTTTGGAGGCAACCGCCTCATCCCAACGATCTTCGAGAAACTTCAGTGTGCCGTTTGCCGCCATGATTTCGCCATCCCCGCTACTGCAAATGAGTTGAGTTTCAACGCCTGTTCATCATAGTCATTTCCGCTGCCATCATCAATAGGGCAACAGTTTCCAGTGTGAACATTCCGCTATTTTTGAGACGTCTCATTCTTACGCCCAAGCGAGTACCGTAGTCAATACCATTTTGTTGCTTTCGTTGCGCGCTCGCTGGCCTACTCCCGCGTCACCATCTTGTGCGCGACGTAGTTATACGGAGGCACGGTCTGTCCGCGCAGGATTGCCAGCCCCAGATGCAGCAGGCTCGGCCCATACGAACTCGTCTCATGCGAAACCGAACCGATGAGCGGAGACTTGTTGGTCCGAATCTCAGCCAGTGCCTCGGGAATGCAATCCTGG
>JANXWZ010000029.1 GCA_025350865.1 Rhodanobacteraceae bacterium | reverse complement strand
CCGAGACCGCTGCGAAGCGTGGTGAAGATGGGAGCGTGCGTTTCGGAGCTGCGGGCCTGGAGGGCGGCTATGAGGGATCCGTGGCGGCGCTCCATCGCGACAAACTGGGGCATGACGGCCTGGGCGCTGAGTTGTTCGACGTCGCCGCCGAGGATGCCGCTGAGCAGGGGAGCGGCGATGCGTGCGAGGACCTCTTCGCCGAAGTGCCGGCGGGTGAAGCTGGCGATGCTTTCGTCATCGATTGGGGCGCTGCGCTGCAACTCGCCGGCGCGAGCCAGTTCGTTGCGGTAGGCGAGGCGGGCGGAGGGGCTGAAGAGGTGCTGGGCGTCGGGCCCATCGAGGGCTTCGAGGTTGGTGGGGACCATCATGCGCATGCCGTCCGGTATGGGGACGAGCTTGCCGACGGAGAGAATGTAGGTGACGCGGCCGGCGTCGAGCGAGGGGATGAGCTTGCCGTGGAGGCCGAGTTCGCGGCCGAGTTCGCGGGCCCATGGCTTCTCGGTGACCCAGCCGTCCGGGCCGCACTCGACTGTGAAGCCGTCGCGGTGGACGGTTTCCACGATGCCGCCGAGGCGCGATGAGGATTCGAAGAGCGTGACGGTTACATCGCCTTCGGCACGCTGGCGCTGCGCGAGTTGCCAGGCGGCTGTGACGCCGGAGAGGCCGCCGCCGAGGATCGCGACACGTATGGGACCGCGCACGGCTGCGGGGTTCATGGGATGGTCACAACCTCATCGACCTCGGCAGACCACTCGCCGGAGGCGATCTGGGCGAGGGCCGCAATGAGTGTTGGCGAGTCGTTCAGGCTGTCGGCGCGCCACAGTTGCATCCCTAGTCCGCGGGCTGTTTCCATGAAGGCGATGTCGATGTCGTAGAGGATCTCGACATGGTCGCACAGGAAGCCTACGGGCTGCAGCACGACGCCTTTGTGACCTGACGCGGCGAGAGCCTTGAGAGTGTCTTCCACGGTCGGGCCGAGCCACGGCGCGCCGGCGATGCCCTGGCTCTGAAAGCTGAAGAACCAATCCTTCTCGGTCATCCCGACCGCTCCCAGCGCCTTCGCGATCGCCATCGCAGTCCGCTTGCATTCGACCGGATACGGGTCCGGCGCGTTGCGGTCGTCGTAGTGCTGGATGCCGTCCGGCGGTGGTGGCGCTCCTGGCCTTCCCGAGGGGCTGGCCGCGTTGCTTGGAGCGGCATACATGATCGTCCGGCAGGGAACCGAGTGCGCCGTGAACAGCACAGGAACGCGAGTTCCTGTGACGGCACAAGCCTCCGCCCACACTGGCCACATCTTCTCCGCGAAGGCCTGTGCCAGCAGCGGATGGTCGCTCCAACCCGCGACAAACTCCATCTCCATGCCGCTCGCCGCGGCAATTGTCGCGCGCTTGTAAAGCCCAGTGCTGGTGCGGCTGTTCTGCGGCGCAAGGCACATCGCGCGGAACCGCGTCACGCCGTCAGCTCGCATTTCGTTCAGAACATCGGCAATATATGGGTGCCAGTTTCGCATCCCCACATAGACCTTCTGTCCGAGCGCTTCACTCAGCAGACGGCCCTGCAGCAGGGTCCAGCGCGTCAACGGCGGGCCCTCTGGCAGCGGCTCGTGTTTCAGGCCGATCTCGGCGTAGCGATGCTGCAGTTCTTCGACGACTTCATGTGGAAGGCCGCGGCCGCCGGTCACCTTGGAGAGGTATTCGGACATCTCGTCCAGTACATCCGGGGTTCCGTGGGCGAGGAGGAGAATCGGATCGGCGTTCATACTTGGCTCAGCTCCTTCACCCACTCGACGACGCGAATCACGTTGTCGACCGGGGTTCCGGGCACGATGCCGTGGCCCAGGTTGAAGATATGACCGGGGCGCCCGGCGGCCTGCTGCAGGACTTCGGCGACGCGGCGTTTGAGAACTTCCTCCGGAGCAAAGAGTGCGATGGGGTCGAGATTGCCCTGGACCGCGCAGCCGGGGCCGACAGCCTTCCAGCCTTCGGCGAGCGGCGTGCGCCAGTCGAGACCGATGACGTCGGCTCCCGTTTCGCGCATCGCGGGGAGGAGCGAGGCGGTGTCGACTCCGAAATAGATGACCGGCACGCCCATCTGCTGGACAGATTGCACGAGCTCGGTGGTGGGTGCGAGGCAGAATTCGCGGTAGTCTTCGACGGAAAGAGCGCCGGCCCAGCTGTCGAAGATCTGGATGACGTCGGCGCCGGCTTCGACCTGCTGCCGTGCGAAGCCGATGAGCACCTTGACCAGCTTTTCCATCAGCAGCGGCCATGCCTTCGAATCGGGCGTACCGGCGACCCCGGAGGCGTACATCATCTTCTTGGCTTCAATATAGTTGCGGGAGCTGCCGCCCTCGATCATGTAGCTGGCGAGCGTGAAGGGCGCTCCGCAGAAGCCTATGATGCCGAGCTGGTCGCCGTCGGCGCGTGGCGGGGCGAAGTGTTTTGCTACCAGCTCGATCGATCGCGCCACGTAGCTCAACTCGTCAATGCGGTCGGTCTGCAGGGCTTCGACCTGCTCCAGTGTTCTGATCGGCGTATGGACGACGGGTCCTTCGCCTGCGACGAACTCGAAATCGAGGCCCATTGGGGTGAAGGGAAGCAGCAGATCGGCAAAGATGATCGCGGCATCGACGCCGAGGCGTTCGGCGGCCGTGATGGTCACCTCCGATGCGACGGCCGGGGTGCGGCAGATCTCCAGCAGCGTGTGGTGCTTGCGGACCGCCATGTACTCCGGCATGTAGCGGCCGGCCTGGCGCAGAAACCACACGGGGGTTCGGTCGACAGGCTGGCGCAGGCAGGCACGGACGAAGCGGCTGGCTCCGCTTGCGTGCTCAACCAGAAGTTGATTGGGTAAAGACTGGGTCATATCCACCCTTTGAGCCTAGCATCTGGAGGCGCGTGGATATTGTGACGGCGGTCGCATGTTCAGGCGGTTCCGATCCCGGTGCGGTAACTCGTCACCGCGTCAAATCAGCTTAGTGACGGCCCGGAAGCTGCTTGAAAGGGAGCCTGTAGATGATGCCGACCGAAGCGGCAACGGGAGTCGTATAGCCCGCGATCGTCCCCAGCTTCCAGATTTGATATTGCGCGTCCACCTTGAGGCTGAACGCGGGCGTGAGGGGATAATCCATCCCGCCGCCGACCACGTCAATCAGGGAGTTGTCGTGGGCATACAGGGATCCGTCGGGGTTTACCAGCGGATGATTGAAGGTGATGTTGGCGGAACCAAATTCGAAATCAACAAAGGGCCGAACCGGTCCAAACCGGCGCTCCGCCTTGAGCCCCGCAGCGAAGCTGCTTTCGTTGACGATGGCGCCCGTGCCGCGGGTATATCGAAGCTCCAGCGACGGGTCGAAGAGCCTGAAGTGGTGAGTCAGGTCGCCGCCGATGACAAAACCCTTGTCGTTATTCTGGTAGGCCGACTTGATGAAGGATCCACCGGCGAAGACCGATACCCCCAAGGTGCGTTCGCCGGTCGCTGATGATGCCTGCGCAAGAAGACTGGGCGCAGTGCAAATCAGGATGAGCAGCGCACCGAAACCAGATTTGTGTCGAACGATAGGAACGAAATACTGGGAAAAAATCATCGGTGACGCAATTCAACTTTCCGGGGCCGAAACAAGATTTTGGAAACAGATCTGTCCCTGCATTCCAAATGAGAACAAGCAGCGGTGGTTAACTACCTGCTGCGGTGCAGGAACCCGCTGGGAATGCGATACAGAATGCCTACGCTAACCATCTGCGGGGTGAGCGCGTTGGTCGCCTGACCCAGCTTCCAATACTGCTCCTGGGCATCAACCTTCAACGCAAACGGCCCGTAAACGTTGTAATCCGCCCCAACCCCGAAATCGTACGCGATGGAGTCGTCACCCTGGCCGACGCTAACGTAGTGAATCTGGCCATAGCCAATGAGTGCCGTGGCATAGGGACGCAGCTTATGGAATCTGGTTTCAACTTTGAGCCCGGCAAGAAAGCTATTCTGCGTAATCGCCTTGCCGGAGGATCCGTTGTAGCGAACTTCCAATGATGGAATGATGAAACGGAAGCCGATGCTATGCGTGAAGTCTGCACCGAACAAGTAGCCCGTGTCGGTGGCGCCATAGTCGGTGTTGAGGTAACTCACACCGCCAAAGGCAGAAAAGCCGTTGATTCGATCAGCAGTGTAGGTCGCCTGCGCTTGAGCCCCGGAACTGAAGCTGCCAAGAGCAAGTACAAGGCCTAGAGCCAGAGCAGATGTGCGTGCGCGAATGCCGCGAGAAGTGCGAGAAAGTGTACCCAAGTCAATCATTAAGCCCCCCAAATGCTCCGACTGGAGTTTCGACCGGGGAAGCAGCCCGGCGGAATCCTGTCGGACGCTCAATCGGTAGGATGTAGATTCGGGGCGTTCGGGATACCTCTCCTGCGCCTCAAATCAAGCTTCGAGCCGAAAACTGTACTCCTCGATCACCGGGTTAACGAGAACTTCCCGAGCGATCCTTTCCACTTCAGTCCGTGCCCCGACCTCATCCATCTCGTCCAACGTGAGCAGAAAATACTTGCCTTGACGCACATCGCTCACGCCCTGGTACTTCATTCGACGAAGCGCATCGGCAACCGTTTGCCCCTGCGCATCAAGAACTGTTCGCTTCAACGTAACATAGACATGAGCTTTCATTGAGCTGATTATAGACTTGGACTACGCCAAAGTTTCCCCGAGCAGCCTGGATTTGGTTACCAATTCCTGCCCCGATAGTGCCATAGTCGCCATTGGACTCCCCATGTTGAATAGAACAATACCGGTCGGACCTAACCCATTTCACGATTGAGAGAAGATGCCAGACTTTATGCCTAATTATTTGGAGTTGCCAGTCGGCTCGAAGAGCCCTGAAGTCATCAACGTTGTCATCGAGATTCCCGGCGACGGCGTCAACAAATACGAGTACGACAAGGATCTCCACGTCTTTCGCCTGGATCGTAACCTGTACTCACCGGTCCACTATCCGGGCGACTACGGCTTCATCCCCTCGACCCTCGGCGACGACGGCGACCCGCTTGACGTGCTTGTGCTGGTGGACAGCCCCAGCTTCACCGGCTGCGTGATGGAAGTCCGCCCCATCGGCATCCTGGAGATGATGGACCAGGGCCTCGGCGACGAGAAGGTTCTGTGCGTCGGCATGGGCAATCCGCGCTACAAGGACGTCTGGAACTACAGCGAAATCTACCCGCACATGCTGCGCGAGATCACGCACTTTTTCTCCATCTACAAGGATTTGGAAGGCAAACGCGTCGAAGTAAAGGGTTGGCGCGATGCCGCGTTCGCCCGCACCAAGGTTACGGAAGCGCAGGCGCGGTTCGTCGAAAACAAGATCAATCCGGAAGAGAAGCCGGTTCCGCACAAATAACGACTCTACGGGTGCCCCACCTCAAGGACAGTTCCACCGTCATTGAGGTGGGGTTCCACGTCTGTTGACCAGCCGAATTACCCCATACATCACAGGCCCGCAGACCGCCACCAGCGCCGCGAACACAAGAGCCGGGATACCGGCCATCTTTTCATCGCGGACTGCCCACATTGCAAACAGGATCAAAATCGCCGGACCGACGCCGGCCAGCACGGCGCCCACTGTCCCGCCGGGAACGCGAAATGGTCGCATCAGATTCGGTTCACGCACGCGCAGCACCACCAACGCAACGAACTCCAGCGAAAGACTCGCGCCATACAGCACCAAATCGATCGAGATGAGGCGCTCGAACGACATCTGCACCGCCAGGCCCCACGCCACGGCGCACAATCCCACGCTTAGCCAGGGAACACCCGTCGGCGTGAGCGTTGCAAAGACCTTCGGCAGCAGCCCTTCCTTAGCCAACGCGTAGGGGATGCGGGTGTAGCTCATCATCAACGCGTTGAACATCCCGATGCCGCTGATCGTTCCGCCCACCACGACTGCCAGGGCGAGCGCGATGCCCCAAAGACCTGTACCGCCGAGAGTCCTTGCCGCATCGGCCCAGGCGCCGGTCGAGAACTGCTCCGCAGGGATGCCCGCAATCGCCACAGCCGCCAGCGGAAGGGTGTAGGTTGCAGCGACAAGCGCGGCAGAAATCAGCATTGCGCGAGGGTATGTTCGCTGCGGGTTCTCAACCTCCTGCGCGATGGTGGAGGCGTTATCCCAACCCATGTAATTCCACAGGCAGACCGAAACCGCAGCCGCCATGTCCGGCGTCGCCGTGCCTCCGCCCAGAGCGTGCAGACCCGCGCCGTGCCCGGCGAATCCGCGCCAAAGGCCGATGGCAACCAGAGCGGCAAAGGGTGCCAGCATTGCGGCAAACAGCACGACGGACCCGCCGCCGACGGCCTTCGCGCCGCGCAGATTCCAAAGCGCGCATCCGATCACCACCGCGAGCGCCCAGTATGTCCCGCGATGACCCGAGGTCCAATCCGGGGCAATCCTGCCCAGGTAGAGGACGAAGGTGACGGGGTAGAGCGCCATGTCGAAGATGCTTGCGGTGAGCGAGAGCCATGCCTCCTGAAATCCCCAGAAGCCGCCTAGCGCGCGACGCACCCAGGCGTAGTAGCCACCCTCCTCTGGGATCGCGCTCGCCAGCTCGCCGACCATCAGGCTGGTCGGCAGGCTCCACACCAGCGGGATCAACAACAACAACAGGAGCGCGCGGCCGTAGCCGGCTTTGCCGATGATGTCTTCCAGACCATACGGCCCGCCCGCCACCATAAAGTAAGTGGCACCGACGAGCGGGATCAGCCGCATCTTCTTGCCCAATCCGTGTGCCTCCCGTGTGATTGCGTCAATGTAGTGTAGGTACAAAAGCCTCATGCGAACGCAAAATCCTTTATGCTTTTTGCAGAGGGTCCGCACCGCATGTCCACGCTTCCCATCGCCATCTATTACGAGCAGCCCAACTGGTTCAAGCCGCTGTTTGCCGAGCTTGATCGCCGCGGCACGCCTTACGTCGCGCTGAACGCCGTCGACCACATGTGGTCGCCCGAAGAGCACCCGGAGCAGAAGTATTCGCTGGTGTTCAACCGAATGAGCCCGTCGGCGTGGAACCGCGAGCATGGCGACCAGATCTTCTATACCGTGGGATTTCTGGAGCATTTGGAGAACCGCGGCGTTCGCGTGATTAATGGACTCAAGGCGTTTCGGTCGGAGCTGTCCAAGGCAGGGCAGCTGGCTTTGATGGAGCAGCTAGGGATTGCTTATCCGAAGGCGAGGGTGATTCATCGGGCGTCGCAAGCGCCGCCCGCAACCGAAGGGCTGCGCTGGCCCGTTGTGGTCAAACCGAACATCGGCGGGTCTGGTGCGGGCGTAAAGCGGTTCGACCACATCTCGCAGCTGGAGGCGGCGTCGAAACTTCCGCTCGGGAATCCGGAGGGACTGGCGCTCGGGATGGACTCGACAGCGCTCGTGCAGGAGTTTATTCCGGCGCGCGATGCGCACATTGTCCGCGTGGAAGTGCTGAACGGCAAGTATTTGTACGCGATCAAGGTACATATTACGGGCGAGACCTTCGACCTTTGCCCGGCGGACATTTGCCGCACTTCGTCCGGCGTTGATTTGAACCGCGCTGCCTGCGCGATCGACGCGCCGAAGTCGGGCATTACAGTCGAAGGGTTTACGCCGCCGCCTGAAGCGATCGCTGACGTCGAACGGATTATGGCGGAGAGCGGCATCGACATAGGCGGCGTCGAATACATCACCGACGACCGCGACGGCCAGCGCTATTACTACGATACGAATGCGCTTTCGAACTTTGTGGCTGATGGCAAAAATGTGATTGGGTTCGACCCGTTTGCGAAGTTGGTGGACTGGCTGGAGGTGGAGGCTGGGTTTGCTGCGGTGTCGTCGGAAGTGCTCATCGGGGCTTGATAGCGCTTGTTTCAGGCAATCGGTCGGAATAGAGTAGAGCGGTGGGTTCGAAGACGTACGAAGGCGTTCGATTTTCTGTGTATTCGCACGATCACACGCCTCCGCATGTGCATGGGACCACTTCGGACGTGACTCTTATTCTCGACCTATTGGAGGTGGAGCAATTCGTTTGGCGGATCGGAAGAACGCCGTTGAACCGCCAGACGCTCCGCGAAACATTCAGGCGAAGATTAGGCGAGTTGCCGCAGACAATGTGCATGAACTGATTGCTCTATGGGAGAAGACGTATGGCGCGAGGTAAAGACTTGACGACCGAAGCGGAGATCGACGCAGCGATGGAACGTGCACGAAACGCACCTCCTTTGCCCCACGCTCTTTCAGGCGAGTACAAGTCCGAGCTTGACGCGATCGTCCTGCATTTAGACTCTGGACGTCGTCTGCTTATTCCGCGCGAGGAATTGCAAGGGCTGGAAAGCGCGACCCAAGACCAGATTGCTCACATTGAGATTTTCGGCGGCTTGGATATTGCATGGCCGGACCTCGACCTCGATCACTATCTACCTTCCCTCCTTGAGGGCCAGTTCGGCTCCGATCAGTGGATGCAGTCTCTCGAGCGTCGCAGGGTAGCGGCCTAGATTTGCGATCGTTCTCACTCCAACCCGCGATGGTGCGGTTCACTACTATGACGCTATTTGCGACCAACGTGATTGTGTGCGAAATGCTTCGGGAGATGAACTACACGGACTCGCTCTGGTATCGCTACCTACCCGGAACCCCGGTTTTGTTTCTCAGTCTCGCTTCGGCATCGTTGATCGGTCCTATACTCGCTGCCATCTTTGTGCCTCGCTGGCTTCTCCTGTGGGTCTTAGCATTCCCTACAATTTATCTGGCCTTTCTGCTCGTCAACGGACCTTAACACACGACCTGCCGCAATTCTAAGGTCCAGACTTTTCGATCTGGATTAGAGAAACAACAAACTGAGACCTTCCCTATGCGCTACGGCTTTTGGCTTCCCGTCTTTGGCGGGTGGCTTCGCAATCTGGATGACGAAAATATGGCCACGAGCTGGGACTATACCCGCTCGCTGTGCCAGCGCGCTGAGCAACTCGGCTATGACCTGACGCTCATCGCTGAGCTGAATCTGAACGACATCAAGGGTGTCGAAGCTCCTTCGCTTGATGCCTGGTCGACAGCGGCGGCGTTAGCGGCGGTGACGTCGACGCTGGAGCTCATGGTGGCGGTCCGCCCGACGTTTCATAACCCGGCGCTGCTGGCCAAGCAAGCCGCCAATATTGACCAGATCAGCGGTGGGCGGCTTACGCTGAATGTGGTGTCGTCGTGGTGGCGCGATGAGGCTACCAAGTACGGTATTCCGTTTGACGAGCATGATCAGCGGTATGCGCGGACCGCAGAGTGGATCGACGTGGTTGACGGCTGCTGGCGGGAGCAGGGTTTTACGCACAAGGGAAATCTGTATGACGTGCAGGAAAACATTCTCTCGCCGAAGCCGATGGCTGGGCGACGGTTTACCGGGACGCCGGCCGCTCCGCCAACTCCCAATGGCCGGCCAACGTTGTATGCAGGCGGCGAGTCTGAGACGGCGAAGAACCTGATCGCGGCCAAGTGTGATGCTTACCTGATGCATGGCGACCCACCGGAGATTGTGGAAAAAAAAATCGCGGATATGCGCCAACGCCGTGAGGCTCTTGGGTTGCCGCCCATGACGTATGGAGTCGCGGGTTACGCAATTGTGCGCGACTCGGACGAAGAGGCTACCGCCGAAGTTCGCCGGATTACGGACGTCAACGCGTCGGCGCGCGGCTATGAGAATTACCAGCAGTGGATCACGGGCTCGAAGCTGGAGCAGAAGGTTTCGCTTGAGGATTACTCGGTCTCGAACCGCGGCCTGCGTTCGGGTTTTGTCGGAACGCCGGAGGCCGTGAGCGAGCGGTTGGAGGAGTTTGCCGCCGTCGGGGTGGACCTGGTGTTGCTCCAATCCAGTCCCCAGGCTGAAGAGATGGAACGCTTCTCTGCCCAGGTCATCAAACCGACCTGAACCAGCCCCAAACTCACGTCATTCTGAGCGCAGCGAAGAACCCCTGTATTTCGCTCTTGCCTTTCGTGCCAGCAACTACTTCTCTTCGCTGGCCTGCTTCGCTGCGATCTGCTCCAACTGCCGCCGCCAATCCAAATCCTCGATAAAGCCCGGCTTGGACCGCCACTCTTCCTTCACCTTCACAAACAGTTCCAGAAAAACCCGCGTGCCCAGCAACGATTCGATTTCCTTGCGCGCCTCGGTGCCAATCTGTTTCAGCATGCTGCCCTGCTTGCCGATCAGGATTGCTTTTTGCCCGGTGCGTTCGCAAAAGATCGCTGCTGCGATTTTGGTTACGGGCAGTTTTGCATCCGGTTTGGGCTTGCCCTTCTGCGGCGGCGGCTCTTCGAACTTCTCGATTACCACGGCGGTCGAGTAAGGAACCTCTTCGCCGGTCAGCATGAGGATCTTCTCGCGAATCAGCTCCGCGACGAGAAAGCGCTCCGGCTGGTCGGTCAACTGGTCCTTCGGGAAATAGCGCTGTCCCTCGGGTAGGAATGGCACCACCTTGTTCAGCAGCAGGTCAAGATTGATCTTTTTACGGGCGGAAATCGGAATGATCTCGGCGAATTTGTAGAGCGCTGACCAGTGCGCGATCAACGGCATGACTTCGGCCTGCGAGATCTGGTCGATCTTGTTCAGCAGCAGCACAACGGGGCAATCGAGCTTCTGGATCAGCTGCAAGGCAAAGTCGTCCTCCGCGGCGGAGAGCGTCATGCGGCCCGTGATCTTGGTCGAATCCGCTTTAGGCAGCTTGTGGGTCACGTCGACGATAAACAGCACCGCGTCTCGGGTCTCGAGCGCGTCGTGGACTTCCTGCATCATGCGCCGATCAAGCTGAGTGTCCGGCTTATGAATTCCCGGGGTATCGACGAGGACGAGCTGCGCTGCGGGATGGCCGGCCTCGGTTTTCGTTTTCTTCTTGAGCGGAATTTCGAGCACGCCGTGGATGCGATTGCGCGTCGTCTGCGGCTTATGCGTGACGATGGCGAGCTTCTGGCCGAGCAGAGTGTTCAGCAAGGTGGACTTGCCGGCGTTGGGCCGACCGATGATGGAGACGAAACCGGAGCGAAAAGGCATTCCTTCTATTATGCGCCGTTCCGATGAGTGAACTAGTGAGCGCCCGCACGCGTATGACTGTGTGCACGTTGAGGAGACGCGGATGATTTGGCGATTCGTTGCACGGGTTGGACTTTGGGTATTGGCGATTGCGTTATGCGTGACCGGCGTGCAGGCCCAGCCGTCCTTCGCCGTCGCCTCGATTCACCCGAGTGGCCAGTCGGTGAAATTTGAGCGGGACGGCAGGACCGATACCTCACCCGGGCACCTGCTGATGAAAGATGTCACCGTGCAGACCTGCATCAAGTGGGCCTACGGGGTACAGCGGAGCCAGGTCATCGGGCCGGCATGGATCGAGTCGGAACACATCGATATCGACGCTAAAGCCGACGAGCCGGCTGACGTTCCCCAACTGAAGCTGATGCTGCAGGCCTTGCTGGCCGACCGCTTCAAGCTGACTTTCCACCACGACAAGAAAGAGTTGAAGGGCTTCGTGATGACTGTGGCGAAGGCTGGCTTGAAGATGCATCCATCGCCACCTGACGCCGCGCACGTATGGCAGAACTCCGCAAATGGCACCGTCGCGACCGGGATCACGATGCGGGAATTCGCGGACTATATGGCTGGTCCCATGGAGGCGCCGATCGTCGATGAAACAGGGTTGCCGGGCAAGTACGACTTCACCCTGGACTTTACGAACTATCTTCCATCGGACATGCATGTGATGACCGGCGAGGCGACCGGCGTCCTGATTGCCGCGATGCAGGGGGAGCTTGGACTGAAAGTAGAGGGTCGCAGAACGATGGTCGACGTGATGGTGGTCGATCATGTCGAGAAGCCGTCGGACAACTAGGGCATTGTGTGTTTTACAGGGGCTTTGAGGAACTCGCTCGTGCTGAGGGATTTCGAACTGAAGCGCGCCTCGAAGATATCGCCTGTAAAGTAGTCCACCTTTGTATATCGTGTGCCCACCGATGTGCCACCTTTGCCAAGCGGCAGCAACGCTACGGCCATCTCGCCTTGCAGTGTGCCGTCGACATACGTCCGCAGCATTTTGCCGTCGTACGTGGTTGTCACCGCGTACCAGCGATCCAGCGGGAACAGGTGTTCGGCATCGCAGTTGAGCATGATTCCGGACCGCGCGGCTTCGCCTTTGACTTCGTTGACCGCGACCGTGTCGATGCACCATTTGTCGCCATGGATCCGAATCTCAAACATGCGCCGCGACTGGGTTCCAGCCTCCTGCAGATGGAAGAATCTCTGCTCGGGCTGGCCTTTGGAGGAGGGCCGGAAGATAACCTCGAACGTATAGTCGAGTGCTCCAGTCAGGGGCAGGAGGTCCAGAAACAGAGCGTCTCCGGCGTTTTTCATACCTTCGAAATGAATCGCGTTGCCAATGTCCGTCGCAACCACCTTGGGCGAACCGACGACGGTTGGGGTTATGCCGCCGATCTTGTCGATACTGTCGAATCGCCATGTTGTGGGTTGCTGCGAAACCGTGACAACAGGGGACAGGAGAGCGAGCGCAAGGAACAGTTTCTTCATGCGGCATAGCTTACAGGGAGCGAACGAAGGCGGTCGAATCACGCCGTTGCGACGGTGTGTAGTGACCGTAGCTCCGACGTCGGCTAGACTCATGTCATAGCCTTCAGTCCAGGAGATCCACCATGACGTTTCGTAACCTCGTGTATCTTGTCGCATCTGCATCGTTCGCTGGTTTCGCCGTGGCCCAGGCCCCGAAGACCGCGCAGCAGTTTCTCGCAGAGCCGACAGTGCAGGCGGCGATGGCTGCGATTGTGGCGAACGAGCCGCACTTTCTCGACGAGGAGGCAAGGCTGACGGAGATTCCGGCACCGCCGTTTCACGAGACGGTGCGCGGCCTGGAGTTGAGGCGGCTGTTCACGGCGGCGGGGCTCAAGAATGTGCGCATCGACGAGACCGGCAACGTGCTGGGCGATCGTCCGGGTACCGCGCCGCACCCGCATCTAGTGATCGCGGCACACCTGGATACCGTGTTTCCGGAAGGCACGGATGTGCATGTGAAGCGCAATGGCACTGTAATGACGGCGCCGGGGATTGGCGATGATGGGCGCGGGCTGGCGTCCATGCTTGCGCTGATCGCCGCGGTGCAGCAGGCAAAGATTGTGACGACCGGGTCGCTGACGTTTGTAGCCAATGTTGGCGAAGAGGGTCTGGGGGATTCGCGTGGCGCGAAGGCGCTGTTTGAAAAGACGCTGAAGGGGCAGATTGATGAGTTCATATCGATCGATGGGACGCGGTCCAGCAGTGTGGTGAGTACGGGCGTCGGGAGCTATCGGTATCGGGTTACGTTTACGGGCCCGGGTGGCCACAGCTATGGGGCGTTTGGGATTGGAAATCCGATCCACGCGATGGGGCGGGCGATCGACCACATCAGCCAGATGGAAGTGCCGGAGAAGCCCAAGACCACGTATAACGTTGGTGTGGTTGGAGGCGGAACGTCGGTCAACTCGGTGCCGTTTGAATCGTGGTTTGAGTTCGATGAACGGTCTGCGGATGTGGCCTCGCTGGATGCTGTCGACGCGAAGTTCAAGGCGGCGGTGAAGGCCGGGGTCGAGGAAGAGAATGCGTTTCGGAAGGATAAGGGCAAGATTACGGTGAAGATCGTTTCGCTGGGCATACGGCCGGCGGGGCAGACGCCAGTGGATGCGCCGATCATTCAGGCGGCGAAGGCTTCGGTGGAGGCGCTGCAGCTTGGCAAGTTCGAGACGTCGGCGAGTTCGACGGATTCGAATGTGCCGATGCACCTTGGCATTCCGTCGATGACGATGGGCGGCGGGGGAAGCGGCAAGGGCGCGCATGCGCTGGATGAGAGCTTTGACTCGACGGACTCGTATAAGGGTGTGCAGAACCTGCTGCTGACGACGTTGATTTTGTTGCAATAGGTTGCGAATCCGGGGCTAAAGCCCATTTGAAGTTGATGTTGATATTGGAAGGGTTGAAACCCCTCCCTCCCACCGAATTGCGTCACCGATACAATGAAAGAGGATGATCTCCATACTTACGTTGCATTGGCGTTTTCTCTGGCTTATCGCTGCTTCCCTGATTGCGGGCACCATCAACGCGATGGCTGGCGGCGGGTCGTTTATTTCGTTCCCGGCGATGCTGGGGGTTGGCGTTCCGCCAATTGAAGCCAACGCCACCAATACCGTGGCGCTCTGGCCGGGCCAGTTGACCTCGCTGGCAGCCCTGCATGGCGATGTGCGACGTGAGTTGGTGCCGGCAGTGCTGTTTACCGCCGTGGTTGGCGGCATTGGCGGTGCGGAGGTCTTGCTGCATACGCGACAACTGACTTTCATGCACCTGATCCCTTGGCTGCTGCTGATTGGCGCGTTGATCTTTGGAGTGAGCGGACCGGTTTCCAAGTGGATTCGGGGTCGCGCCATGAATGCTGCCACAGAACACCATACAGACCCTCCTATCCCGCAGATCCCGTTGGTTCTTGCGCTGCTGCCGGTGTGCTTTTACATCGGATACTTCGGCGCGGGCGGCGGGTTTTTGGTGATGACAATCCTCGCGCTGTTCGGGATGGAAAACATGTTCCAACTGAACGCGCTGAAGGTGGTTGCGGCTGCGGCATCGAACCTGGCGGCGATTGTTACGTTCGTGATCAGCGGCCGGATCATGTGGCAATATTGCCTGATTTCAATGGTATTTGCGGGGATCGGCGGGTACATCGGCGCGCGCTATACCAAGCGGATGAACCCTGAGGTGTTGCGGGCGATGGTCGTGATTATCGGCGTAGCGATCGCAGGTTATTTCTTTTGGAGGAACGGGTGAGCCTGGAGCTGGCGACCACACTGGTGCAACAACCGGCCTGGGTGGAATGGACCGGGTTTACGGCGGCTTTCTGCACGACCGCTGCGTTTGTGCCGCAGCTGGTTCGCGTTCTGAAGCTGAAGTCGGCGCGGGATATCTCGCTGGCGTTGTTTTCTATGTTTTCGTTCGGCGTTTTGCTTTGGCTGGTCTACGGAATCCGAGTCCAGTCGTGGCCGATGATTGCATCCAATAGCGTGACGCTGGTGCTGTCGCTGAGCATCCTGTATTTGAAGCTGAAGTACGACCGGGACGCGAAGAAGGGATCACAGGGATGAGTCACGAGGGAATCAGGATCGTCAGCGAGGAGCAGGCGCGTCGAGAGATGGCAGGAGAGACGAAGCTAGCGACGGACGCCGTAACGCCAGCCAAGGTTCGGGTGAAGAAGAGCGAAGGAACCGGCGTGGAGATTGACTGGAAGGATGGGCACAAAAGCGCGTGGACTTTCGCGTGGCTGCGGTGGGGATGTCCGTGCGCGACGTGCAATGAGGAGCGCCAGCAGACGGGGCGGGCAATCGGCGTGCCCAAGCCGAAGCCGGGTGGGCCGCTGGTGATGTATGAGGCTCCGCCGAGGCCGGTGGAGGTGACTCCGGTGGGCAAATACGCCATCAAGTTCAAGTGGAACGACGGGCACGAGAGTGGGATTTATTCCTGGGAGTATTTGCGGCGGGTCTGCCAGTGTGGGGAGTGTACGAAGCGGGTGTAAGCCCACTCAACTCTGTGATGCCGTAATGAGGGGCGCACATAGTCGGTGCGCCACGGACGTCATTCTGGCGAAGCCAGAATCTCTGTAGTTGCATTGCTGTCGCAGGAATTGGTTACGCCATCCTGAGACGCTCGAACACTTCTTCGACGGTGTTGGCGACGAGAAGGATTTCACGTTTTCGCCGGCTGGTCATTCCTTCGGCGAGGCAGTGGTCGAGGAACGTGAGCATGGTGTCGTAGAAGCCGTTGGTATTCAGCAGCACGATCGGCTTGGTATGGATGCCAATGGTTTGCCAGGCGAGGACTTCGTAGAGTTCCTCGAGGGTTCCGAAGCCGCCGGGAAGGATGATGAAGGCGTCGGATCGATCGCCCATCATGGCCTTGCGGGTGTGCATGGTGGTGGTGATGTGGAGCTCGGTGAGACCCTGGTGGGCTACCTCGTGGTTAACGAGGACCTCCGGGATGACGCCTACGACGCGGCCACCGTGCGAGAGAGTTCCGTCGGCGACGGCCTGCATGAGCCCTACTCTTGCGCCGCCGTAGACCAAGCCGATATTGCGCTGGGCGAGGGCCTTGCCTAACTGGGTTGCGGCGGCGCGGTAGATGGGGTTGATGCCGTCGGCGGAGGCGCAGAAGACGGCTACGTTCTGGATTGCGTTCAGTGCGGGCATGTGCGTTCGATTATCTCTCAGACCGTATTGCAGGGTCTTGAAGGGAAGGGAACGCCGCCTCGTGGAGATGCTGGCACTAAAGGGGAAAGCTATTTAAGGGTGACGGTCTGTGCGTTCAGGTCCGGCTTGATCTCGAGGATGGCGTCGCCACGGCGGTGATTCAAAGTACGGCTTTCGGCGTACACAACGGTGCCGACTGGAGCCTTGACCGTGAGCATGTGGTGAGCGCCCACCGTGTAGGTCTTCTCGCCAATCTTGACATCCTGGAAGTAGTTGCTCCGGTTCGACAGAGCGACGCTGACGCGGGTATCGGCCTGTGCGGGGCGGGGGTGCATGTGCACGAGATTCGAGAAGGGGTTGACGAGAGCCGAGGCGGACATTGCGAGGACTGCGAGGGACGAATAGATCATTGGAGTTTCCCTTTAGTGCGAATTTAGTTGCTAGGTTTGAAGAGCCTGTCCGCCATGGTTCAGTCAGTTTCTTCGTGATGTGAGTTACGCCAACGGGTTCAAAGTAGTTCCCTAAATCTTCAAGTTTTTCGCGAAATATTTTGGGTGTTAACGGATTGGGAACATTTGGGTTCATAGCGGTGTCTACAGGCACATGACGCAGGAGCAGTGGGGACAACGGGCCTTTACCTATTCTGGCTGGCTGATCGTTACAGCGTGCCTATGGGCGCTCCTGTATCAGGTTCAGCAAAGTCGCCGATATGAGCAGCCGCGAGGCGTTGCAGTGGTCCTCCTCCGGAGTTGTACGCGGACGGAGGAAGATAACCGGGGCGACAGTCGAGAGGTCTGGGTTCGTTTGAGGAATGATGGCGGAACCTTGATCAATGAAAGGAAGGTAGATTCAAACACGCTACGTTCCGCCATAGAACAGGAGATGAGTACCCGATGGGAGAAGGTCACCTATCTGTCCGGGGACAGCGATATCTCCTATCAGCGCTTGGCTGAAGTTGCAGCAGATTTGCAACAGGGGGTGCCGGATATGTACATCTTTTTGCCCACCGACTCTAATCTGCACCCAAAGTTTCCGTGCCTGCTTCCTGCCGGGCCAATTCAACTTCGATTTGACCGGCCTCGAAGCGGGTCTCTATCACAGCGCCACTGATTTAAGATAGAGGTTGGAGTTCCCAACCGCATGGCGTCGCGTCTTCTCGAAAACATGAACCAGCAGCAGCAGGACGGCATCCAGACCGTCGACGGACCGGTGTTGCTGCTCGCCGGCGCTGGCTCCGGCAAGACCCGCGTCATCACACACCGCATCGCGTACCTGATTGAAGAGCGCGGCGTGTCTGCGGATCAGATTCTGGCGGTGACGTTTACCAACAAGGCCGCTGCGGAGATGCTGGAGCGCGTCGACAGGATCATCGGCCACAGCTCGCTGGCCAAGCCGACGCTCTCGACATTCCACAGCTTCTGCGTGCGTGTGCTGCGGCGCGATATTGAGGCTTTGCAGGTGAATGGCAAAGGCCTGACCCGCACCTTCGCGATCTACGACGAGACCGATCAACAGGCCGTGGTCAAGACTGCTCTGAAGCGTCTTGGCATCGATGACAAATCGCTGAAGCCGCGCGTGGCGCTGGGTCGAATCTCCTGGGCCAAGAATCACATGATCGACCCGCAAGAGTACTTCCTCGCGTCCACCAACCCAATGGAAGAAAAGATCGCGCACATCTTCAAGATCTATCGCGACGAACTGGCGAAGGCCAACGCGCTGGACTTCGACGACCTGCTGCTCGAATGTGTGCGCCTCCTCAAAACCGTGCCTGAGGTGCGCGAGCGCTATAACCGCCGCTATCGCTACGTCATGATCGACGAGTACCAGGACACCAACAAGCCGCAGTATGAGCTGATGAAACTGCTCGCTGGCTCGCACCACAACGTCTGTGTCGTCGGCGATGAAGACCAGTCCATCTATAGTTGGCGCGGCGCGGACATCAAGAACATTCTCGACTTCGAGAAGGACTTTCCGAAGGTGCAGATCATCCGCCTGGAGCAGAACTACCGCTCGACCCAGATGATCCTCGAAGGTGCGAGTGCGGTTGTCGCGCAGAACACGCAACGCAAGGGTAAGAATCTCTGGACCGCGCGCGAAGGCGGGTCGCTGATTGGGCTGTACGAGGCTCCGGATGGCGAAAACGAGGCACTGTTTATTGCGGATCGCATTCAGCGTTATCTGCGAGCTGCCGGCGAGTCTGAGGAGGCACCGAGATGCGCGGTGCTGTATCGGACGAACTCGCAGTCGCGTCTGGTGGAAGAGGCGTTGCGGCGGTATCAGATCAAGTACCACATGGTCGGCGGCTTCAGCTTTTACGACCGCTCCGAGATTAAAGACATTTTGAGTTACATGAAGCTCGTGTCGAATCCGCATGACTCGATTGCCTTGCAGCGCAGCGTGAACTCGCCGCCGCGCGGCATCGGGAAGACGACGATGGAGACGCTGGAGCGTATGGCCCTGACCACCGGCATGAGCACGTGGGATGCGATAGGCAAGGCGATTGAAGATCGTCTGCTGCCGGGGCGCGCGTTGCAGGCTTTGAGCGGATTTCGGCGGCTGATTGAGGATGCACGGGCGATGCTGGGACCTGGGTTCGCCGACAAGCTGACAGCGGATGTGACACCCGAAGCGGTCGGAGATGTTGACGACTCGTTCGACCCGGCGGCATTTGATACCGCATCGGTTACAGAAGCTGCTGTGGAAGAGACCCCCTTCGATACCACCTTCAACTTCGGCTTCGACTTCGGGCCGAGCGAAGAGATCTCCACCATCGCGCCGGAGAACGCGACGGACAGCGATGCGGCGCACGGCATCGACGCCGCAATGTACAACCCCTTCGCGCCGGTGGTGCTCAAGTCTTCCGCGTCGGAAGCTTCAGCCGCCGCGAGGCGTGCGGTGGCCGCTGAGGATAAGGCGGCTGAGGCCGAGCGTCCGGCGTTCCGCAAGCCGGGTGAGGCGGCGACGTTGCCGGAGCTGATCAAGTTCCTGAATGATCGTTCGGGGTACATCAAGTCGTTGGAAGAAGAAGCAACCCCAGAGTCGTTCTCGCGGATTGAGAATTTGAAAGAACTCGCCAACGCGGCCCAGGACGCGCAGCTCCGCGGTGAGACGCTGCATGAGTTCCTCGACCACGCGGCCCTGGTCTCCGACGCCGACCAGTACAGCGCCGAGGCTCGCGTGACGCTGATGACGCTGCATGCGGCCAAGGGACTGGAGTTCCCGCTGGTCTTTCTTGCGGGAATGGAGGAGGGTCTGTTCCCGCACTCGCGCACGCTGATGGACCCTACCGGCTTGGAGGAAGAGCGGCGGCTTTGCTATGTCGGGATGACGCGAGCGATGGATACGCTGGTGATGACGCGGGCTCGGTACAGGCGTCGGTACGGAAACGATATGCCGGAGGCTTCGGTCGCTTCGCGGTTCCTTGAGGAGGTGCCAGGGCGGCTGGTGGAAGATTTGGGCAGTCCGCCGCAGCAGCCGCGGTTCTCTGGGTCGGCGTATTCGACGCCATATCCCCAACGTGGCGGATTCAAGAAGCCGGGCGACGAGGATGGCGAGCGGCATTACAGCTACGAGGATGAGGACCAGAGCGGCGGCTCCGCTCGCGTTCCGGACCGGCAACCACCGCGGCAGCAGACGCCGGGCGGCTCGCTGGACAATATTGCGAGCTTCTTCGCGGCGCGCGGCGGTGCGGCGGCTGCAAAATTCGCACGGCCGAAGCTGGAGGTGGTCGCGCCTGTCGGAAAAACCGGATTGCAGAAGGGTTCGCGGGTCCGACACCCGAAATATGGCGAAGGAATGGTCTTTCAACGGGAAGGCGACGGGGAAGACGCCAAGATTACAGTACAATTTACAAAGCACGGCGTTAAGAAGCTGGTTGAGAAGTTCGCCCAGCTGGAAAAGCTCTAGGTCGTTTCGACGAGCGAGCGCCGGACCCATTTAGAAAAGAGAACAGCAATCCAATGGATACCAAGAAGATCACCGACGTCGTAGAGCGCAAGAAGATCAAGCGGGCTGCCCGCAAGAAGGCTGCACCGAAGGCTAAGCGCACCGGCGCCCGCGGCGAGAACAAGCAGAAGATCAAGAAAGCCGCGCGCGGTCAGTCGAAGCGGTAATTAGGGGCCGGAGATGCCGCCCTGCGGCGTTTCCGGCATTTCCTGAAGCTGTGCAGGTAGTATCAGCAAAAATACAGAGTTTCCGGCAATCCGGAATGACGTACCTTTTGTGTTGGTAGATTCCCATTCCCTGCGCTCAGGAGAGCTCCGCTGGCTCGACAAATTTTTGCAACAAAATCCATCGACAAACTGATTAGCGAATCGGAGCTGCCGGAGAACGCTCTCCGCAAAACTCTGGGGCCTGTGTCCCTTACTGCGCTTGGCATCGGCGCGGTCATCGGCTCGGGCATCTTCACCGTCATCGGCACGGCCATCGGCGGCAACCCCTCAGCCATCAAGGATTGGAAGGGCTCCCCGATCATCGACCTGATCTGGGGGATGCTGCATCACACCAGCGGCGTTGTCGCGGGTCGTCCCGGGGCAGGACCTGCGCTGGCGCTATCGCTCGTGCTGGTCGCGATCGTCTGCGCGCTGACCGGGCTTTGTTACGCCGAACTGGCGAGCATGATCCCGATCGCCGGCTCGGCCTACACCTACACCTACGCGACGATGGGCGAGCTGGTGGCGTGGATCATTGGCTGGGATCTGATCCTCGAATACGCGTTCTCGAACATGAGCGTATCGGTGGGCTTCGCGGCCCACGTGGTGGACCTGCTGGACTGGCTGGGGATTCATCTCGACCCCAAGTGGCTATCCCCCGCGTACCTGCCTCTCGGCCTGCAGGACCTTTCGGGCAAGGACATCTTCGGGAGCGGGTGGCACTTCGGGTTCGATATCCCCGCCTTCATCATCGTGCTCCTGCTCACGGTACTACTTGTGCGCGGCATCCGCGAGTCGGCCCGGACGAACAACATCATGGTGCTGGTCAAGATCGCGGCCATCCTGCTGTTCATCAGCTTCGGGCTCAGCTTCATCAAGACGTCGAATTACCATCCGTTCTCGCCGAATGGCTTTACCGGTGTGCTGGCGGGCGGGTCGATCATCTTCTTCACCTACATCGGATTTGACTCGGTATCGACGGCTTCGGAAGAATGCCGCAATCCGCGGCGCGATGTGCCGATCGGGATTATTGCGACGCTGATCGTCTGCACAATCCTCTATGTTGGCGTGGCGGCTGTGCTGACCGGGATGGTCCCCTGGCAGTCCGTCGCGGGCGACGGCGCCCCAGTCGTCACGGCACTCAAGCGACTCTCGCTCACTCCCGGCGGACATCGCTTGCACTGGGTACGCTTCGCCGTGCTCATCGGCGCGCTGGTGGGGATGATTTCCTCGATCCTCGTCTTCCAGCTTGGGCAAGCGCGGGTCTGGTTTGCGATGAGCCGCGATCGGCTTTTACCGGATATGTTTTCGAAGCTGCATCCGCGCTACCGGACGCCGGCGTTTGCGACCTGGGTTGCGGGAATCCTCGTGGCGATTCCGTCAGGGCTGTTCGACGTGGGTTCATTTGCGGAGATGTCGAACATCGGGACGCTGTTTGCGTTTGTGCTGGTGTCGATTGGCGTGGTTGTGCTGCGTTATCGAGACCCGTCGCGGCATCGCGGCTTCCGCGTCCCGTTTGGTCCGGTGATCCCGATTCTGAGTACGTTTTTCTGCGTCCTGCTGATGGCTGGCCTGCCGGCTATTACCTGGGTACGGTTCTTTGTCTGGCTTGTCATCGGGCTGTTTGTCTATTACTTTTACAGCCGGAAGAGAAGCGAGTTTTACAAGGGATAACGCCCGGCCGATGCGTGAGAAGCGGGTCATTGCGACGATTGCCGTACTCATGATCCTGTTCGTGACTGGGTGTTTCATCTGGTATACGGCGTCGAAGAAGTCGGGGCCTCTGGACGAGCAGGCAGTCCGTCGGATTGAGCGCATATGCGGCTTTCAGGCGGAGTGCAAGGTCCAGCTTGGCGACTTGTTCGGTGGCGACTGGGATACTTTCTACGAGTTCGGTGTCGCCGTTGACCAGCCTACGATCAATGGGGCACTCGGCGTTCGAGGAATTCAGCGTGCCGAGCGCATGCGCACGATGGTGCTGATGGACGGGAGCCGGGTGATGGCTACCGAACATGAGCGCTACGGGATGAAGCAGCCGCTCGATGGGCAGATCGAGTTCGTGGGCGAGCACCATCGCGACGATGGCTGGGTGAGATACAAGCGCGATACGTGGCTGCGAGCGCGTGCATTCCATATCGTCTCCCCAACAGAGGAAGGCACTTACTACGTGTTGAGTGAAGAAGAACCGGTCCGCTAGGGTACGGGCTTATCGATAGCGGACTAGACTGGCCTCATGGCTAGCGGAACATTTCTAACGGCGGAGTGGCGGAAGCTTGCAATGGCGCAGTATTCGGTTGCACCGGAGGTATTGGCCCCGTACCTGCCCGCGGGGCTGGAGCTCGACCTGTTTGACGGCCACTGCTATGTATCGCTGGTGGGATTTCTTTTCGACCAGGTACGTCTCAAAGGGATTCCTATTCCATTTCACACGACATTTGAAGAGGTCAACCTGCGCTTCTATGTGCGGCGGATCGACCCGGATGGGACGGTGCGGCGCGGTGTAGTCTTCGTGAGCGAGTTGGTGCCGAAGGCGGCCATCTCCTTTGTGGCGAAGACGTTCTACGAGGAGCCATATGCGACATTGCCGATGCGCCACGCGATTGTGCATGGGGCGGACGGGTTGAGCGTTGCCTATGAGTGGAGGCATCGCGCAACGTGGTATTCGCTGGCGATGCATGCTGCCATGTTGCCGGTGGCAATCGCGCCCGGCAGCGTGGAGGACTTCATCACGGAGCATTATTGGGGCTTTACCAAGCGGTCGAACGGCAGCACGTCGCAGTACGAGGTGAAGCACCCGAGCTGGGTGGTGTACCCGGTGCAGAAGACCGAGATTTCAGTGGACTTTGGGGCGCTGTATGGGGAGCGCTTCGCCGGATTGAACGGGCGGCAACCGGATAACGTGCTGCTGGCGGAAGGCTCGGCGGTGAGCGTGGATTCGGGGTCGCGGTTAGACTAGTCGGATGGCACGTGGTCGTTTGCAACCTGAAATTGATATACCGGACTGGCTCCGGCGCCTTCCGAAAGCAGAGCTGCACCTGCACCTTGAGGGCACGATTACGCCGGAGACGCTGGTGGTCTTATCGAAGCGTCACGACGCTGTGCCGCTGACCCTTGAGGCGGCTCGCAAGCTGTATGTTTACGAGAACTTCCGCGCCTTTCTGATGACGTTCAAGGCGGTGTCGGAGCGGCTCCAGACGCCGGACGACTACGCTTTCATTACCCACGAAATGATTCGCGAGCTGGCGGCGCAGGGTGTCGTCCACGCAGAGGTTTATATTTCGTGGGGCATTCTGATGCGGTTCAAACCGCAGTTGACGATTGTCGCCGTGATGGATGCGGTGGAGGCGGCCCGGAAGAAAGCTGAGAAAGAGTTTGGGACGTCGGTGCTTTGGATCATCGATGCGGTCCGGCATTTTGGGCTGGAAGAGGCGGCCGCCGTCTTTCAGCTCGCTGCCCAGTTGAAGGATCAATATCCGTCGATCGCCGGAATTGGCATCGGTGGCGACGAGGCTCTGGGCCCGGCGGGGCCGTTTCGGGAGATCTATGCCGAGGCGAAGGCGGCGGGGTTGCGGCTTACGGCTCACGCGGGCGAGTCGATGGGGCCGGAGTCGATCTGGTCGGCGCTGAATATCGGCGCGGAACGGATTGGGCATGCGCTGTCGGCCCAACATGATCCCGAGCTGATGGCGATATTGGCGGAGCGGCAGATTCCCCTGGAGTTGAATGTAACTTCGAACATCCGGACAGGGTGCTGCTCGGAGTACGACATCCACCCCGTGAAGGATTATTTCGAGAGCGGGCTGATGGTAACGATCAACTCGGACGATCCGCCGATGTTCGGGAGCCATCTGCTGGATGAGTACATCCTGGTCCAGGAGAAGTTCGGGTTCACGCTGGAGCAGATGAGGGAACTGGCGGCGAACTCCGTGGAGGCCAGCTTTCTGGGACCGGAGCGGAAACTGAAGCTGCTGGGGATGGTCGAACAGTTCTCGTAGAAAGAAACACAAGGCCACCACGGATCGCGCTCCTGGCGTGTGAACCGGGGTCGCTTTGCTCAATTGCGGTCTGGAACCATGACTGCGCTAGGGTCGACCTTGGGAATTCCAAGGTGGCCGCTAAGGTGGAGCAGATCAAGCGGGCGCAGGTCGCCAGTCAGGCGAATAACGGTCATGTTCTTAGGCGCGCGCGAGAGGACCGTGACCGAGTCGATGTCCGCCCCGTGGAAGTGCAGCCACAGGTCGGTGATGGCATGGTCTGGCTGGGCAGAGTTGGCGGGGGTCTGGTTGGCGTTGACCAGGTGCTTCCAGCCGGCCGCTTTGTAGCCGTCGAGCAGCGCGGTCATGGCCTCCGGCGTGTAGAAGGCCGGGTGCTGGTAGCGATAGGTGTCGAACGCAATCCCGGTGATCGCGGCGGCGGCGCGCTTCTCGTCCAGGCCGTTGGACTGAAGGACGGACTGGGCCATCTCCATCATGGACCGGTCAAACGTCACTGCGGAGTGCGTGGCGGGCTGGTCGGTAAGGGTGGCGAATGGATCCGGCCCGAGGCCTGGGGGGGGAAGATTCTGGGTGGATGCGGGTGAGACGGCAAGCAGGGTTGCGAGTGCGAGGGCAAGGCGCATGGGGAAAAGCCTCCGTGTCTTGGTTAGACACGGATTTTTGGGGAAAGGTGACGGCGGAAACGAAAATTCAGCGCTATTGGCCTAGTTTGGGTGCGAAATAGCCGGTACGGGCGCGAACATGGTAGCGGCGGTCCGTTGACTGGAGGTAGATCGTACGGAAGGCCCCGTCGAGTTTGAACTCGGACGGGCGGTACTCAAGCGAATACTGGCTGCGGAGCTCTTCTTCGATGTTTTTGAAGAAAACGGCCATATCTTCGAGCTTGACGGGATAAAAGACCTGCCCGCCGGTGGCTTCGGCGATCAGCTTGAGTGCGTCGCCACCGTGGCCGCGGGTGGGGCTGGTGTCGGTGGAGATGGCGTAGACGCTGGTTTCGGCGCGCTGGCACATTTTGATGGCATCGGACATGAGGGCTGTGCTGTAGTTGTCGTCGCCGTCGGAGACGAGGATGATGACCTTGCGGACATCGGGCACCGCAGCCGTTGTCTGGAGGGTAAGCATCTGGGTCTGGCAGGTTTTGTAGAGCGAGTTGTAGAGTGCGGTGCCGCCGCCGGGCCGCAGCTTGCGGATGCCCTGATTCAGCAGGTCAACGTTGCCGGTGTAGTCCTGGGTGAGGGCAACCTGGATGTCGAAGCCTTCGACAAAGGCGCGGTCGTTAGGCTTGAGGAGCTCGAGGAAGAAGTCGAGCGCGGAGTCCTGCTCGAACTTGAACCGAGTGCGAATCGAGCTGGACGTATCGAGCATGATGCCGATGCGAAGGGGAAGGTCGGTCTGCTGGGTGAAACCGAGGACCTCCGCGGGCGGGCGGCCGTTATCGAGCAGGCCGAAGTTCTCGCGGCGGAGATCTTTCTTGAAGTGGCCGTTGTTGTCGGTGACGGTGAAGACCAGGTTGACGAGGTTGGCGCGGGTCTTGATGACGAAGGGGGTGGTGTCGTCGGCCGGGAGGGTCGGCTGAGTCGGTTGCTGAGCCGGAACCGGGGCGGGCGCTTGCGCTGGGGTGGGTGTCGCAGGGGTCTGGCAGAATGCCGATGAGGTGGCGAAAAGAGTTGCCGTAAGGGCCAGGCGGTTGAGGGTCGAAATGGACTTCAGAGCGTTCACCTGTTGATTCTACTTTGTGTCGACGGAATTTGGGTTGGAGATTGGACGCGAGAATTTGGGAAAGGTAGGTGACCAGAGGATATGTAGAGGATTACAGACCCCACCTCAAACTATGAAGCTATTTGAGATGGGGCACCCGACAGGTTTGTAACAACTAATTGCCGTTGAGGGTTTTGGTAGCGGATTTGAGTAGTTCGGCTTCGCGCTTTACGGCGGCGGCGACGCGGGAGATCTGGGTGTCCACCGTTGCGTATTGTTTTTGCTCGATGGTTTCGCGGATGGCCGGGAACGTCTTGACGCCGTAGCCAGTATAGAAGCCGGGCGCATAAGTCATGTTCTGGAACCACGGACGGCTGGGCAGGCCGCCGGGATCCAGCAGAACCCGTTCCGATTGAATGAGTTGCAGGTTTAGGCCGGCCGGGGCCGTGGCGGCGTGGGCCGCGAACGCCTTGTCATACTCGGACGCGGCGAGGGAGAGATCGTCGATCGCCTGGTCGAGCGGGGCGAAGTTGAAGTAGGGAGTCAGAGCCTCGACCGGCGGGGTGACGCGCTTCTTCTTCGGGTCGGCGAGCGCGGCGTACGTTCCCTCGCCGATCTGGGTGTTGTGCTCCTTGATCTGGGCGCGCATGGTGTCGGCGAGCCGCTTGACCTCGTTGGTATAGACCTTGAAGGTGTCGGCGAGATCGGTGAACTGGAAGGGGATCACGTCGGCGTCGGCCATGCGCATCATCATCGTTCCGGCGGTCTGGGCGAGCGCCTTGCCGTAGCTCATGTCGGTGTCGGAGAAGTGGGTGTACCAGTAGAAGTCGTCGTAGATCGAGTGATACTGACCTCCGCCCTGGTCTTCGCCGCCGAAGCCCATGTTGATGCTGGAGATGCCGAGGTGGTGGATGAAGGCGGTGTAGTCGGAGCCGGAGCCAAGCGCGGGCATGCGGGTGTCGGCGCGGGAGCGGACCTCGGCGCGAGTGTCGGGCGTGGCGCGGGCAATGGCGACGAGATGCTCACGCTTGTAGGCCGACATCTTGGTTTCGGGGTCGGTGATGTCCTTGGTCACGGAGTCGACGAAGTTTTCCAGCTGGTGCGAGCCTTCAGCGCGGAAGTAGCCGCGGCCGTTGCCGTCGGAGTTGAAGTAGGCTACGGCGTGTTTGGAGAGCTCCTCGGCGTGAAACTCCACCCACTCGGTGGAGCCGAGGAGGGCAGGCTCTTCACCGTCCCAAAAGGCGTAGATGATGGTCCGAGCAGGCTTCCAGCCCTGCTTCAGGAGTTCGCCAAGCCCGCGCGCTTCGTCGAGCTCCGCGCTGGCTCCGCTGACGGGGTCGCCGGCACCGTTGACCCAGCCGTCGTGGTGATTTCCGCGGATGACCCACTGGTCGGGCAGGGTGGCTCCCGGAATGGTGGCGATGACGTTGTAGAGCGTCTTGCGATCCCAGTTGAAGGCCAGCGCGAGGTGCGCCTTCGCGATGCTGGGGCCCGTGTGATAGGTGATGGGGAGCGCGCCGCGGAAGTTCTCAGGGACGAGTTCGCCGCCGAGCGATTTGAGCAGCGGGAGCGCATCCTCGTACGAGATGGGCATGACCGGGACCTTGGTGATCGTGTCGACCTTATCGAGGGGGATCAGCGTGACGCCGGGCTTGGCGCCCACTCCAGGGGTCTGCGGGTCGCCGGGGTAGACGGGCATGTCCATGACGGACCCGCGCTGGACGCCGTCGGCTGGACGCATGGGGCCTTCGGGATAGCCATCGCCGACGTAGTAGCCGTCATCCTTGGGGTCGGAGTAGATGAGACAGCCGATCGCGCCCTTTTCAGCGGCGAGCTTGGGCTTGATGCCGCGCCAGGTCTGTCCGTAGCGCGCTATGACAATGGCTCCCTTGACGGAGACGCCCATAGCTTCCAGCTGCTCGTAGTCCGTCGGTGCGCCGTAGTTGACGTAGACGAGCGGGGCGGTGACGTCACCGTCACGGGAGAAGGCGTTGTAGGTCGGAAGCTGCTCGTCCTTCTGGCCGGAGGTAGGGTCGATCTTGAGCGCGGACTCTTCGAGCTTGGGGATGAACTTGGTGCCATCGGGCCGGATAAGCTCAAGCTTACGGGATTTCGGGGTAGGGAAGAGGGTCGTGAACTCCTCGATCCTGGCGTCGAGCCCGTAGGCCTTCAACTGCGCGAGCAGCCAATCGGCGTTGTCCTTGTCGTACACCGAACCAACGTGATGCGGACGCAGCGCCAGCCGGCGCATGGTTTCCTTGATGCGGTCGGCCTCGGGGATCGCGCGGTACTTCTGCTCCCAGGACACCTCACTGGCGCTATGCTCCGGCGTGTAGCCGCGAAGGGGGACTGGAGCTGTGCCCTGGAAGGCAAAGGCAGAGGTGCAGAAGAGCGTGACGCCGGCGAGCAGTTTGCGCATGAAAGACCCATCCTGAGATTGTTTGGAATTGAAGCAAGTTTATCACGCACACTCGCCACTGCCTGAGCATGGGACGTCAGGCGCACGGAGATGTTCTAGACCGCTATCACTTTAGCAACCACCACCGAGGTCATTCTAAGTAAAGCGAAGAATCTCAGTATTTTGATGGTCTGCCTCGCTTCCGTGGGTTACATCAAATCTGACCCTGATCAGGACTGCAAGGTATGAATGAAGTCCACCAGTTCCGGAGCCAGCGGAGCTTCCACCGAGATTGGTTCGTGAGTGCGGGGATGGATGAACTCCAGCTGGGCCGCGTGGAGGAAGTTGCGGTCGAGTTCGAGGGTGCGATCGCCAGAGACTTCGCGGATGATGTGCGGTGCCCCGTAGAGGAAGTCGCCAGCGACGGGGTGGCCGAGCGACTGAAGGTGGACGCGAATCTGATGGGTGCGGCCGGTCTCGATCTTGACCTCAACGAGAGTGAACGGGCCGAAGGGAGTCGCGAGCCGTTCGAGGACATGGACGTGGGAGACGGCAGTGCGGCCATCAGCTCGACGTGTGGTCATGCGGATGCGGCGGACGAGGTCGCGGGCGATGGGGAGATTGACGGTGGTGTCGTCTTTAGCAAGGTGGCCGTGAGCCAGGGCGATGTAGGTTTTGTGCATCTCGCGGTCGGAAAACATCTCGCCGAGCTTGCGGTGGGTTACATCGTCTTTGGCAACCACGATTGCGCCGGAGGTCTGCTTGTCCAGGCGATGAACGATACCGGGGCGGAGGCTGCCGCCGACATCGGAGAGTTTGGCGAGGTGGAAGAGAAGGGCGTTGACGAGGGTTCCGCGGTTGCGCTCGTCGTCAGTCGACCCGGCCCCGGCGTGGACCATCATGCCGGCTGGCTTGTCGATGATGGCAAGGTACTTGTCTTCGAAGAGAATGGAAAGCGGAATGTCTTCGGCGATGGCGTGGAGCGGTTCGGGCTGCGGCTGGCCTTCGATTTCGATCGTCTCGCCGCCCTTGAGTTTGTCCTTGGATTTCGGGACGAGGCCGTCGACCTTGATTTGACCGGCGTCGATGAGCAGTTGAACGCGGGCCCGGGAGATGTCCGGCATGGCCTGCGCGAGGTACATATCGATGCGCATATTGGCGGCGGCTGGGTCGGCGGCGAAGGTGCGGATGGCAGTATCGTCAGCATCGTCGTCAAACTCGAGGACGGGGATGATGGGGGGCATTTCTGGCTCAACGCCGCGCGTGGCGACGTACTCGGCGCGGACGGAGCGGTGGCGATGACCTTTGGGCAGCATATTTTTCGACGGCATCGCGGAGGCTCCAGATGGTGCTGTTTCCATCGTAGGCTATGGCGAGCTGGATTCGGCCGCTAGGGGGCTCTCGGTTATAATTAGGCGTTACATCCTGCGGGATCGCTGGAGAGTTGGCCGAGTGGCTGAAGGCGACGGTTTGCTAAACCGTTGTACGGGGAAACCTGTACCGGGGGTTCGAATCCCCCACTCTCCGCCACAACCTCGTTCCAGGCAGTCCCAAGGCATCCTAAGAACTTACTGAAAACCTAGCAAATGCTGTTTTTCCCTGTCCCCAAAATACTCCGGAAGCCAACTCTCGGTACGGCCATCAATATTCGAGTTGCGGGTACATCGAAAATTGGCGTCTGGGAGCGGATAGTGGGACGCTGTCGGTGGCGACCGACCAAGGGCCAGCCAATGCTGCGCTAGGAGCCGCTCCGCAATCCCCACTAAAGCCAATCAAGCCGTTACCGGCGGCCGTGAAATAACTCCTCCCGGAGTTACCTTACGGATGCGGTAATTCTTGGAATTGACAATGTAAAGGGTACCCGCGCTATCCACGGAAATGCCTTGAGGACTGGAAAGCGACGCGGCGGTCGCTGCGCCGCCGTCACCACCGTAGGCCAAGCGATGCAGCACCATACACATTGTTGGTGGGATCGGCACCGCAGAGCCTAACACTGGACGAACGTATTGAGGAGGCGGTTGAGGAGCAGCGCAGAGATTGAATTTGCGGATCTCATGTCAAGTCGGCTGGAGAATGTGCGCCAATTGATCGAAGACAAGTGACGATTCGGAGCATCGCAGGAGCGGCCCCTGAGGATCCGCTCTGTGCGAAGGGGCGGCACTCAGTTGGTGGGCATTCGGCAAGCCCTGCACGCGCTCACGCTTAGAAAGAGAAGGTTGTTTGTATGAATACGCGGCGAGCTGCTGAGCCTGTGCTGTAGGCGCCCCCGATGAGCGAGGTGGGGCGGTTGAAGTAGGGGGAGCCAAGGACGCCGATTGGGATGCCGTAGTTGATGTTGTTGAAGACGTTGAGAGCCTGGACGCTGAAGCGCAGGGCGTATTTGCGACCGGGTTCTTTGGTAGCGGAGGAGGCAGAAGGGACGCTGCCAGCCAGGCTTCCTCCACCGGGGCCTCCGCGATCTCCGCGCGTGGTGGTGCTGGTTGGAGCGGTAGTCATAGAGGCATCGTCGGCACCGCGGGTAGACGCGGTTTTGCCCCCGAAGGAGAATCCTCGGCTGATGCGCAGGTTTACAGCAAAGGATGACGGGCTGGTGCCGAGGTTGATGGGTACGAGTTGCTCGCCGGGAAGTGCGGCACTATCGAGGATGCCGAACGGAGTGTCGACGCGGTTGGCTGTGGGCGTGGATGAGGTGGCGTAGGTGGGCCGCTGATTGAAGAGGTTATTGAGCGGGTCGGAGGCGAGGGTGATGTTGAATGGCCGCCCTGACTGCGCAATGATGAAGGGATTGAAGGAGAGTCCCCAAGGGCCATCGTAAGTTCCGGTGAGGAAGGCTACGTGTTTGAGAACGAAGCCGGCGCGGCCCAGGTCCTGATCGAGGTTGTAGGCATTAGAGACGGCGCTGTTGCCACCGGCTCCTGCGCCGTTGCTGATTGCGTTGGAGTAGGTGTAGAAGCCGCTGAGGGCAAGGTTTTTGCCGAGCCGGGTTTTCACGCTGGTGATGACCTGGTTCTGCTTGAAGATGCCTTCCGGAAAGAACTCGTAGAGGTAGCTTTGTGAAGTTGTCGGCGTTGCGCCTCCGATCGCCTGGTTGGCGTTGCGCAGGACCTGCTGGTGGACTCCGAAGGAATAAAGATAGGTGAGCGTGACGCTGGTTCCGGAGAGTAATTGGCGCTCAATGGTGGCGCCTGCCTGTTCGGTGTAGGGGGCATGGTAGTCCGGTGCGACGCGATAGCGGATGGGTGCTGTTGAGGTCGATGTGCTGCTGGTGCATGCGGTCATGTCGAGGGCTGCCAGCGAAGTTGCGTTGGAGCCGCAACTAGGCTTCGTGAGGACAATCTGACGGACGCCGTTAGAGCGATTGACGGTGAAGAGGTTTCCGGTGGAGAGCCGGTCGTAAAAGACTCCGAAGCCTCCGCGGACTACGGTTTTGACCTTTTTGCCGTTGCGGCCATCGAGTGCGTAGACGACGGCGACGCGTGGAGCCCAGTCATTGTGGTCGGCGATGTGATTCTGGGCTTCCCAGCGAAGGCCGCCTGAGAGGGTAAGCCGCGTATTGACGCGAACGTTGTCCTGGATGAACACGGCGGCATCGAAGACGTTGGCAACGGCGGATGGATTGCCGGTTGTGTAGCTTGCGGAGGAGGGCGCGAAGCCCTGCGCGGCGAGGCTGGTGAAGGTCTGCCCGGTGGCGAGGCCGTTGGCGACGCGTTTGTACACCTCACTGGAGGAGTAGGTATTGTTTCCGATCGTGACGGGCGAGAAATCGAAGCGGCCATTGAAGTTGGCGCTGCTGTTGTTGGCGTCACGGTTGTCGCGAAGGCGCGTGCCGAAGACGATAGAGTGCTGCTTGATGCTGAGCGTACTGAAATTCTGGAATTCGAGCGCCAGGCGGTGATCCTGGCTGGTTTGGCCCGTAAAGCCTCCCCCAACAAAATTGCCGGCGACGCCGATAGTGCGCGCTGTCGAGTCGGCGTAGTGGTTCTCGTTGTGACGTTCGAATTGAAGACGACTTTCATTGATGAAATGGTCATTGACGATGGTTGTGCTTGAGAGTTGAACGGTGTGGTCGGAGTTTGATTCGTGCGTTGAGCCGCTCGCGAGCGTGCCGGGGCCCGAGTCAAGATTGCCTTTTTCGTTCTCGTACCAGAAGCCGTAGCGGGCGGTCATGGTGGTCTTCCTGGCCAGTTGCCAATCGAAGCGCAGGGAAGCGTTGTCGCGAACGTGGGGGCTTAGCAGGCTGACGGGATAGTTGATGTTGTCCACGTAGACGCCCGCGCTGTTGGGCAGTACCGCGTTCGGAATGACCCAGGTGTTGACGCTTTGCTGGTCGCGAGCGTCGAGATTCAAAGCGAAAGACGCGCTTCTTGAGATTGCTCCGCTCAGCGAACCGCTGAACTGATAGCTGTAGTAGTCGGGAATGCTGCGGGCAAAGGGGTTGCCGGTGTTAAATAACTTTTCGTTTCCTTGCAGAAGAGCCTGGCCATGCAGCTTTTCGGAACCGGGTTTGGTGAGGATCTCGATGCGTCCGTAGCCAAGTCGATCGAATTCGGCCGAGAAGGGATTTTGATTGACCCGGATTGCAAGGATCGATGATTTCGGAGGAAGCACGCCGCCGCTGAAGCCATCGATAAAGATTTCGCCGCCATTGGGGCCAGCGGATGGCCCAGCCAATGCGGAAAGTTCGTTTGCCAGTTCGTCCGGATCGTCGGCGAGCGCGTCCAGATCATTGCCCTTGAGAACAACGGCGCTCGCGTTCCCATCGGCTTCGACGTTCACTTGGGGAATATCGTCGGTGACCATAACACTCACGTCATTCCCTAGCACCGCCAACGCGATATCGAGTCGCTTTGCCTGATTTGCTGCGAGTGCAATGACGCCGGATTGAAATGGAGCGAAACCGTTGGACCTGACCTGGATCGTGTAGTCGCCTGGCTCTAGTCCACGAAATTGGAACTCCGCCCTGGCATCCGAGACAGCCGTGGCCACCGCCTTGCCTGACGTCGTGAGGAGCGTGATATTCGCGTCGGGGATTAACGCCTTCGTCGGGTCGACGATCTGTCCGCGGATTGTCCCCGCAACGGGGGATGAGGCACTTTGCGTGTCAATTTGCGGATTGGCCCGGGCCTCCACTTGCATGACACACGAGAAGACAAGCAGATAGAACCAGAAGAGTTTCGACTGTCCTTTTAGCATTCTGAACGCATATTATCCGACCAATGCTAAGTAGAACCTGAAGACTCCCCAATCTATCGCAGCACTTTCTGGACGCCGTCGCGGTCCGCGATAGCCAGCGAATTCGTACGCTCGCCAGGCATCGGAGAGAACCGCGTAGTCGTCACTTCAAGGGATGACAGGCAGCCCAACTGCCACCCGGAGATCGCGATAGAACGCTTTTGTCGACGCGTTTGGCACGAAACGTCGTGCATAATGGAAACGTGGAGCTACTTCTAAATATCGTCTGGGTTGTGACCTCGGTGATCTTGCTGGGGCTCGCGTTCCAGGGCGTACGACGCGGCCGCGTGAAGCTTCCGTTAGCGTCCGCGCTGATGTTGACGGTGGTGTTGTGCTTCATCCTTCTGCCCATCATTTCCATAACCGATGACCTACTGGAAACACCCGCAGCGTTGCCGCTTTCCGGTCAAACCTGGCGTCTTGCGTCGGAAGGTTTGACGGCTGGGCTCAGCAAGCAGATCGCCGTAGAGTTTTGTTTCCGACTCGTGGTCCACGGCATGTTGAACATGCGCGTATCTCACAAGGTGCAGACGGACACCCGTACCCTTGCTGAGCGTCTCGCTCGGTCGCAGCGGCTCCGCCCTCCGCCCCTAACGGCGTAGACCGCTCCCCCCCTTTTCCAAAACATTTTGTTCTTCCACGGTGGGAAATGACCGAGGTGCGCTTATCGTGCGCAGTTGTCTTCTATTCCTGTTTCTATCGTTCGCGTCGTCTGCATGCCGTTCGCAGAGTGCTGCTACGCCGTCTTCCCCTGTCGTTTTAACGCTGCCGCAGGCGCTGGATCTGGCGCATCGCGCGAATCCGACGTTGCTATCGCTCGCTCAGCATGTCGCCGCGGTGCGCTCGCAGGAGATCACGGCTGGTCTGCGTCAAAACCCCGGCGCGATCCTTGGCACGCAGATGGCCACTCTGAGTCCCGGCGATCCCAACGGCACCGCGTTCTATCAGTTCGGCGTGCAGCGCCTGTTTGAACGCGGCAACAAGCGACAGATCCGTCTGGAAACGGCGCGTGACACAACTGCGCTCGCGGCACTTCAAGCCGACGACCAACGCAGGCAAATCGATCTCGCCGTGCGGCAGGCTTTCTCGCGGATTCTCTACGCCAAAGAGGCATTGGCGATCTCAAATGACAACCTCGAAGGCTATCGCAAAACCGTCGCACTCATGCGAGTCCGGCTCGATGCAGGGGCGATCGACCAGACCGACTTCGACCGTGTGGAGCTCCAGCTCGCCGGCTTCGAGTCAGATCTCGAGAATGCACAGCTGACGCTTCGGCAGGGTGTTATTTCCCTTCAAACTCTGCTCGGCATCACCTCTTCTGCCGACACGCTAACAATCGTCGGCTCGCTCGATCCACCCGCGATCACGCCTACGCTGGACGATCTTCGCGCAGCGGCCCTGGCCAACCGGCCGGATCTGAAGGCAGCGGAGGCGCAGGTGCAGGTCAACGCCGCTACAGTCAAGCTGGCCACCGCGAACGGCTCGGCCGACCCAGTGATCGAAGGCGAGTACGAACGTGCGGGCGATTCCAACACCGTCGGTGGCAGCATCAACATTCCGTTGCGCTTGTTCGATCGGAATCAGGGCGAAAAGCAGCGTGCCCGCTACGAGCTCGAAAGCAGCCGCCTCGCGCTGACCGCCGCACAGCATCAGGTGCTCTCTGATGTTGACACTGCCTGGGCCGGTTACCAGACCGCACAAGCGCAGGCCGGGCGCTACCGCCTGAAGTACGTCGCAGAAGCCGCACACGTACGCGACAACCTCGAGTTTAGCTATCGCAACGGCAACACCACCCTGCTCGACTACCTCAGCGCGCTCGCCGACTACAGGCAGGTCAACCTTTCCTCGCTCAATGCCAAGTTGCAACTCCTGCTCACGCTGGAACAACTAAGCTACGCCGCGCAAACGGAGATCCTTCCATGACTGACCGTCCCAAGTTTGAACTCATCACGCGATCGTCAATGTGTCTGCTTGCCCTGCTTTCGATAGCCGGATGCAAACATGAAGCCGAACCTGTTTTGGCGGCCGCGCCAACCGCCAACATCAAGGTTGAGGCTGTCCACCTGCAAAGCAGCGACACCTGGCTGGAATTGCCTGGTCGCGTGGAAGCTGACCCCGCCCACCTCGTGCACATCTATGCCCCGCTCAGCGGTCGCTTGCTGAACTTCTCGCTCGCCGCCGGACAGGAAGTCCAGAAAGGGCAGAGCATCGCGATGCTGCAGAGCGGTGACGTAGCGCAGGCGCGAACCGACTTCGAGAAGGGGCGCATCGAGGTGCTGCGCGCGGACAACGCGCTCGAGCGGGGTAAACTTCTGGTCGCTCACGAAGTCATGTCGCAGGCTGACTTCCAGGAATTGACCGCAGTCGATGCCGCGGCGCACGCCGAGCAGGAGCGGGCCCGACAGCGCATCAGAGAATTGGGCTTTTCCGAAAACGGCACAACGGACATGACCGCCATCACCTCGCCCATCAGCGGGACCGTCCTCGAAACCGGCACAGCCAACGGAGAGATGCAGCGGTCCCTCGAGACCACGAGCGGTATCGCGACGATTGCGAACCTCGATACCATTTGGGTTACGGGCGATCTCTTTGAGCAGGATCTCAGTGTCGTACACCGGCATGACCCAGTCGACATTACCTTCTCCGCCTATCCCAACGAAACGTTTCATGGCTCGATCGCGAACGTCGGAGACTCGTTCGATCCGGCCACGCACGCGGTCAAGGTAAGGGTCGTCCTTTCCAACCCCGGCCATCGATTGAAGCCTGCGATGTTCGCCAGGTTGCGCGTCGCTCAGCCTGCATTGGCTCGGATCTTCGTGCCTCTGGCTGCCGTGCTGCATGAAGGCAATGCCACTGGTGTTTACGTTCCATCCAGTGATGGCAAATACGCACTGCGTCAGGTGAAGACGGGCGCGACTCGTGGTAATCAGATCGAAATCGTCTCTGGTCTGCGCGACGGTGACCGCATCGTGACCGAAGGCGCGGCATTCCTTCGCGAGCCGGTGGGAGACTGACATGCAAGCACTCGTCGCCACACTTCTGCGCTATCGCACCGTCTTGCTTATCGTACTGGCCGCGTCCCTTGCGGCTGGCACGTTTGGCGCTTTGAAGCTGGATGTCGAAGCATACCCCGACCCATCGCCTCCATTGGTTGAAATCATCACGCAGAACCCTGCGTGGTCGGCGGAAGAGATCGAGCAGCAGGTCACGGCGCCAATCGAGTTGACGTTGAACGGAACACCGCAGCTTGAGCAGATACGTTCCATCAGTATCTTCGGCCTGAGCGATGTGAAGCTCTACTTCAAGTTCTCCAGCGACCTGTTTCACGACCGTCAGGAAATTCTGGCGCGGTTGCAGACACTGCAGTTGCCCATGAATCTTCAGCCGCAGCTATCCCCCTGGTCGCCCATCGGAGAGATCTACCGCTATCAACTCACAGGCCCATACTCGCTCAACGACCTGAAGGCTACCCAGGATTGGCTGGTGCGGCGCGAGTTGAAGAAGGTGCCCGGAGTCATCGACATCACAACGTTCGGTGGGACCACACGCCAGTACCAGGTTGAACCCGACCCCGCCAAGCTGCTTGCCTACGGTGTTACCTTGCCGCAGATCACCCTCGCCATCCAGAACAGCAACGCCAATGCCGGCGGCAACTACCTGTCGATCGGCGACCAGAACGTCAACGTCCGCTCGCTTGGCCTGCTAAAAAGTGTCGACGACATCGGGAACGTGGTCGTCGCGCAGAAGAACGGAACACCGGTGTTGGTCCACGATGTTGCCACCGTCAAGGAGGGCTTCCAACCGCGGCTCGGCAAGATCGGGCGTAATGGCCAGAGCGATATCGTCGAAGCCATTGTCCTGCTGCAGAAGGATGAGCAGAGTCTGCCCGCGTTGAAGGCGCTCAAAGATGAAATCGCTGAGCTGAACCACGGCAGCCTGCTGCCTACCGGCATGCACATCAGCACCATCTACGACCGCACCAAACTGATCGACCTCACCACGCATACCGTCAAACACGTCATCGTCACCGGGCTGGTTCTCGTGACATTGATCCTGCTCTTGATGCTCGGCGACCTTCGCACAACACTCATTGCTGCCGCTACCATTCCGTTTGCCGTCTTGTTCTCGTTCTCGATGATGGCGCTTACCGGTCACTCGGCGAACCTCATCTCGATCGGCGCCATCGACTTCGGCATTCTCGTGGACGCGTCCATTGTTGTGCTCGAAAGTGTCTTCCGTAGACTCTCGCGGCGCGACGCCGACACCGATGCGGCAACCGCGATTGTGCAGGGAGTCGAGGAAGCCGCGCGGCCCGTTCTGTTTTCAACGCTCATCATCCTGATCGCGTTCGTTCCTCTGTTCACCATGCAAGGGGTGCCGGGTAAGATATTCGCTCCAATGTCGGTGACCTACGGCTTCGCATTGACGGGAGCGCTGATATTCGCGTTGATCTTCGCTCCAGTGCTGAGCGATGTCTTTGCGCGCAAGCGAGCCGCAGGCGAGGCAAACCCACAAGTCGACCACGGAACATTCTTGAGCCGCTTCTTCGCAAAGCACTACGCTGTCGCGCTTGACCGCACCATTCTCTGGCCGAAGCTCGTGTGGAGTGTCGCCGGAGTTCTACTGCTCGCCGCTGGTGTGGTCTTCGTCTTCGCCATCGGCGGAGAGTTCATGCCACCACTGGAAGAAGGCAATCTCTGGATTCGCGCAACTTTGCCGCAGGACATTTCGTTCGAACGCTCAGCTTCACTCGGCGACCAAATTCGCGCCGACTTGGCCACGTTTCCCGAGGTATCTCAGGTCGTCTCGCAGGTTGGCCGTCCAGACGATGGGACCGATATTACGACCTTCAATAACCTCGAGTTTGGCGTGGAACTCAAACCGGCCGACGAGTGGCCGAAGGCCGTGCACGAAAACAAGGACAAGCTGATCGCCCAGATGCAACAGAAGCTATCCAAATACCCCGGCGTCGTCCTCGGATTCTCGCAAACCATCCAGGACAATGTGGAAGAAGCCATGAGCGGCGTGAAGGGCGAGAATTCGCTCAAGCTCTTCGGTGACAAGCTGGATGAGCTAACTCGTCTCGCCGACCAGATACAACAGGTGATGGGCCAGGTTCCCGGCGTCGCAGACTCTGGGGTCTTCAAAGTCAACGGACAACCCAGCATGGTGATCGATGTAAATCGCGCCAAAGCAGCCCGTTACGGAATCGCCCCGGCAGATGTGAACGCAGCGGTCCAGGCGGCGGTAGGCGGTGCGCCGATCTCTCAAATGATCGAAGGCGACCGGCGCTTCGACATCACGCTTCGCTATCCGGAGCAGGATCGCTCTGGCCCCGAGGCCGTCGGCCGCATCCTGCTGCCGACCTCTGACGGGGGCCGTGTGCCGCTGTCGCAGGTCGCCGACATCGCGATTCGTGAGGGCAGCTTTATGATCTATCGCGAAGGCGGACGTCGTTACATCCCGATCAAGTTCAGCGTACGCGGCAGAGACCTCTCTGCAACGATCGTCGACCTGCAGAACCAGATGGCGAGGAAGGTGAAGCTACCCCAGGGCTACAGCTACTCCTGGGCGGGTGAGTTCGACTCTCTGCGCAAGGAACAACAGAGACTTGCCATCATCATCCCGATCAGCCTGACGGTAATTTTTCTGCTGCTGTACCTTCAGTTTCAGAGCTGGACGGACGCAATGATCATTCTTGCAACTCTGCCATTCTGTGCCATCGGCGGAATCTTCGCACTCCTGGTCACCCACACTGCGTTCAGCATCTCCGCAGCTGTCGGTTTCACATCCCTTACGGGCGTTGCCACCCTGGCCGCAGTCGTGTTCCTCTCCGGGATTCGCCGATTGCAACACACGCATCCCGGTCCCGCCGCTCTCCGGGAGGGAGCTCTTGAGGAACTGCGGCCCGTCCTGATGGCCTGCTTCGCCGCCGGCCTCGGTCTGCTGCCCGCAGCCGTGATGAACGGCATCGGCGCGCAGGCGCAGCAACCCCTGGCTCGCGTAGTGGTTGGGGGCATGGTCACGACAGTTCTGGCCGTGCTTCATCTCATCCCGTTGATGGCTTCGCGAGCAGGGAATAAGCAACGCTCATAGTGCGGCAACGAAAAGTCGACCTGGTTTCCGGCCACTACCGCCGAGTCCGTAGTTCCAAGGCCAAAGGCCCGTCCTATACCAGCCCGGGGTTATGCCCCAGGACTCCGGTGACAACAGGACCAGGGCGCTGAAGGCGCGACCTGTAGGTGCAACCACAGATATTCGAAATTCGCTCTACTCCCCTCGAGACGTTCACCGTTTAAAAGGAAAAGCCCCACGTCCCACACCGAAAGATCGGCGTCGAACATGGGGCATCCAGTTGTGGTGTTAGCGACCGCGACGTGCGGGGCCCGAGCGGCTGGAGCCGGGACGCGAGTTCGACGACGGTCCACGACCGCTCGAGCTGCGACCACCCGAGAATCCGCCGCTGCGTTGGCGTCCGCCGCCGTTGCCGGAGGGACGATACGGAGTGGAGGGAATACCGGTCTGGCGTTCCGCCGACACATCGCCCGAGCGCCACGAACGCGTCTCAAGCTGCATCAGCGCGTCGGGAGCCGCCGAGGTCAGATCGACAGGTCGGTTGCGCTCTTCCTTGGCGAGATTCTTGTCAGCCTCGCGCCAGTCAAACTTGATCTTCAGCTCGCGCTCCAGCTTGCGGGCGTCGGAACGCTCCTGCGGCATGACGAACGTCGTAGCGACGCCCTTCTTGCCGGCGCGACCGGTACGGCCGATGCGGTGGACGAAGTCGTCAGAAGCATTGGGCAGGTCGTAGTTGACGACATGTGCGATGTCCTTCACGTCGATACCGCGGGCGGCAACGTCCGTCGCAACCAGGATACGGTGCTTGCCAGTAGCAAAGCCCTTCAGCGCGGCTGTCCGCTGCGACTGCGAACGATCGCCGTGGATGGACTCGGTATCGTGGCCCAGCTTCTCCAGCTTGGTGGCGATACGGTCCGCGCCATGCTTGGTCCGCGAGAAGACGAGGAACGTGCCCTCTTCTTCCTTCAGCATCTTGTCGAGCAGACCGAGCTTCTGGTCCTGCATCACGGTATATGCGCGAAGCTCAACCTGATCGGACGGCTTCGAGGTGGTGCCGATCTCGACGCGCACAGGCTTCTGCACGTAGTCGCGAACGATCTCCGAGATGTTGGCGTCGAGTGTCGCGGAGTAACACATGGTCTGGCGGGTCTTGGGCAGCGCACCGACGATGCGGCGGATCGCAGGCAGGAAGCCCATATCCAGCATGCGGTCTACTTCGTCCAGAACCAGCATTTCGACAAAGTTTAGATTGACCGACCGGCGGCGGAGGAAGTCTTCCAGGCGGCCAGGGGTCGCGACGACCAGACGGGGCCCGCGGCCAAGCTGGTCAAGCTGCGTGTTCTCCGACAGACCGCCGCAAACCAGCACCGAGTCGGACTTCGCCTGCGGAGAGATCTTCGAATAGGCCTCGAGAACCTGCATCGCGAGTTCACGCGTCGGCAGCAGGATGAGCGAACGGATGGGTCCGCGCTTGCCCTTGGACGAAGGCACGGAATTCGCGTCCATGCGCTCGATCATCGGGATCAGGAAGCTGAGCGTTTTGCCGGTGCCGGTGGAGGCGGTGGCGAGAATGTCGTGACCTTCAAGCGCCGGCGGAATCGCCTTTGCCTGCACGGGTGTCGGCGTGTTGAAGCCGGCAGCGGCGAGGCGGTGCTTCAGGCTTTCGGAGACGTTGAAGTCTTGGAAACTGACGCCCTGCAGCATGGGCAGGCCGGTGGCGGAGTCGATTACCGTGTTGCTGGCGACGATCGTGGACGCGGTTGCGCCGATGTGGGGCGTGGCCTGGTTGGTGTTCTGGGGGAAGTTGTTGGTACTGTTTACAGTCATTTCCTGAGGTTCGAGCGTTGCAGAATTCAAGTTACGTCCTTCTTCTTGCGGGTAAACGACGGCCCACTGTGGGGGTCGCGAGGCGCGGCTAGACCGTGGGTCTGATGGGCGCCAAATCGTATGTTTCAGGTCAGCATTGCTGTCGTTTTACCGCAAGCGCTGCTGCTGCACGGCGAGGCTGGTCCGATGACCAAAGCCTTCCAGCCAGAGCAACCAGCGCGGCTTCCAGAAAATCCACTATGACGTGGCTAGAAGAAGCGCGGGAGAGGCAAGATTCGCAGTCTCTGGCCAGACTCCGGTTCCGAGAGCGGAACTTGCTGGAGCCCTTGCCTGCGATGCCTACACTGTTTTTGTTCAGTGCAACTTCAATATACCATAGAACGGTCTGCGCCCACCAATTGGACGCCAGTAACTCCGCACGAACGTGCAAGTCAGCTCTGTTTCCGCCAGAAGCCCGGCACGGTCAACATGTAAATCGCCACATTCGCCGCGACGCCCGCCTTGAACCACAGCCTTGCCAAGGGTAGCCACAGCCGCAAAACCGGCCACGCGAAAATCCAGAAACGAGCGTCTCCACCGTAAGCGAGCCGCAGTTCCTGCTCCGCCGTCGCAAGCCCCAGCTCGCGATTCTCCTCCGCACGAATGGCGTACAAGGCCGATGGCAGCCAGCGGCGCACGGCAGGATTCAGGATTGCATCTTGCAGGTCTTTTCGGCCCGGAAGCAGCCGTGCGAGCGTGTCTTTTAGCCCTTGTCCAAAAACCTTACCAATAGCGTACCCTCCTGCATTGCCCTGACGGCCGGCCACCGCGCGATCCCACAAGACCACGCTGCGTCGATGGTTCAGGAGCAGGGGCAGGCACCAGCCCAGTTGCACCAGATTTGTATTCAGCAACGCCGCCGGAGCCTCGTGCGGCAGTTCCAATAACCGACCCCGGTTCACCACCATCGCGCTGATGAACGTGAACATCACATTCACAACCTTGGCGAACTCCAGCGGATCGGTGAAGGTATGGAATCGGCGGCGAAAGCGATCCTCCTGGCGTTCGGCAACCCAATCTTCGCGGAAGCCATACGACGTCGCGTAGAGCAGGTCGAGGGGTTTCTCCCCTGCCAGATGAGGTAGGATTCGATCCAGCGTTCCCGGCAGAATGATGTCGTCGTCGCCACAGAGCCAGAAAAAGACGCCTCGAGCGTTCTCAAAGCAGGCTACGAAGTTGCGGTCGGAACCGATGTTTTCGGACTGCCGAATGTATCTCACTTTCAGGCCCTCAGCGATGAAACCGCGCATGACGGCTTCGGTATCGTCCGGCGAGCCATTGTCCGAGATCAGTAATTCCACTTCCGGATGCCCGGCAAGTTGAGGGGCCAGCACAGTCAACAGGGCCGACAGGCTGGCGCTCCGATTGAAGGTGGGAATCGCAATGGTGAGCAGCGGCCTTGCGGCTGCGGTATCAGGCATGCCAGATGCGCCGGTACTTGGTGAAGGTGGCCGTGCCGAGACCCAATCCGATGACGGCGGTCCCGAGAAAGTATCCGATAGCAATGCCGTATGGGCCATAACTCCGCCCCAGGAAGAAAGCAGCGGGAGCCATCCACATCGCGCCCAGTATGGAGGTCAACATGAACTTTTCCTGCTTGTGAGCTCTCAAATAGAGAGCCTCTGCGAAAACCGCGATGTTGGCCACCGAAGTGACCAGCAGCAGGGCAAGGGGGCCCGGAGGCAACAGACGCAATGCAAATGTAACGTGCTGTTGCCGCAGCAGCAGGACTGTGCTCCAAACCGCAATCGACGCAACCAGAGCTGCCAGCAACGACTGTCGCAGTGCTCGGAAGAACATCTGGTCGAGCTGGGCGAAATCACCCAGAGCGATCAGTCGTCCAAAGGGGGCGGCCTTGGTGTTCATCCATGCGATCGCCATGCCGGTAAGCGTGCCGCAGATGTTGATTGACATCCCCATCTGTCCGGCTTCGATCGCCCCGCCCGCACCGCGATAGTGAAACAGTACCGGCGTGAAGAGTTGCGTGATGAAGTATCCGCACACCCAGCTCACCGCAATGCGCCATTGGAACGGCCAAACTTCGCTCTGCCAATCGACCGTAAACAGGCCGGGCGTGTGACGCAGCAGGGGCTGCAGCAGTCCGCGACGGCGCGCGAGGTAACCAATTCCAACGATCGCCTGGCCAGCGATCATGCAGCCGGGAGCGTAGAGTCCGTGATGTAGCAGCATTGCAGTCCAACCCAGCGCGGTACCCGCCATCGCCTGCGCCAGCCGCACCCGGGCTACCCCGGCAACAAAGCCGCAACCCTCCAGGAATGAGAAGGTTGGGTCGACCTGGAACGTGAATCCTGAGGCGATCACCACCAGGCACCAGGCCCCTAACCAGGCCACAGGCGGACCAACCGGGGGTGCCGAACCGAAGAAGCGGATCCCCAGCGGCAGCAGCAAACAGACCATGGCCGCAGCCCCAATGGTGTACCAGCGCACGGACTTTCGTAGGACTGACGCGAGCCGCCCGTAAGCCGCTGGCGGACCCGTGATGCGTCCATCGTGGTGAATTTCGAGGTGTGCCGCTTCGTGGCTTGCCGTCTGCAGGATGACTACCGAGAAGCCCAGCTCGAAGATCATCTGTAGCGCGACCAGCGAATAGAAGGTGTAGTAGTAGCCCTGCTCTGCCCGCGTCAGAAAACGCGCGATGAGCGCCAGCGTTCCAACGCCCGCGAGCGATGACCAACCGCGGGCCATGATCGTGAAGATGACGGCGCGGTCCAGCCCCAGAAAGTGCAGCACTCGAGCGACTGGACGGGACGGGATGTCGTCGGGAACCGCCGGCGCTACGGGTTCGACCACCGTCAGCGGCTGGACAAAGCACGCGGTGCCGCTCAGTTCCGTGGCCAGCAGCCGGTCCGGGGTGTCGAGAGTTTGCATAATGTGGTCAGCGGACGAGCAGAACTCAAACGTACACGTCCGCACGCAGCGGCCGCACACAGACCTAATCTTAGCAGCGCAGCTTCCGGGTGGGATTCCGATACATCCGGGGGATTAGATGTGACAGCTCACCATGCCGCGCTTCTCCAGATACCGCTGATGGTATTCTTCGGCTTTCCAGAAGGTGTCGGCGCGCACGACCTGGGTAACGATCGGCGACCGATAGCTGCCGGAGGCGCATAGTTCTGCGATCTTGGCTTTGGCGGCGCTGGCCTGCTCGTCCGATTGGGCAAAAATGACGCTGCGGTACTGCGAACCCCAGTCCGGACCCTGACGGTTCAGCTGCGTGGGGTCATGTAGGGAGAAAAATGTGTCCAGCAGGTCTTCATAGCTCAGTCTGGCATTGTCGAATGTCACCTGGACGACCTCCGCATGGCCTGTCCGGTCGGTACAGACTTCCTTATAAGTCGGATGCTCCAGCGCCCCGCCCTCGTATCCAACTGCTGTATCCAGCACGCCCATCATCTCGCTGAATCGAGCTTCCACACCCCAGAAACAACCGGCCCCAAAGGTCCCTTTTTCAATTGCCACGTCTGTTCACTCCTCTGCCTCCCATTGGATGCTTCGAACGTGAAAAGGTTCGCAAGCCAAGATGAAAAGCCTGAGTATTCTGAGCGCGACCGAGGACATTCGTCAATGCCCCAGGAGTGGCATCTGTGAGTCGAGACGGGCGGCCCGCGTCGAAAAGGGAAACGGGAAGAATTCCAGTTTCTGATGGTAGTCTCATCTCGCATCGAAACCGCCTTCCAGGAGCAAATTATGCCGCCCATTTCAGCCAAAGTAGGTACCCTGCCCGACGGAACCATGGGCTTCGATTTCACCACGCCGCTCACCCCAGCCACGGCGGCCAGCTTCGTCGCCAAGGGCTTCGGATTTGTGGTGCGCTACGTTGGCCGGGGTGATGGCTCAAAAATATTCAAGGACCTTAAGCAGCCCGAGGCGCAGCTGATCGTGGATGCCGGCCTCGCCCTGTGCGTGGTGCAACATCCGCTGAAGGAGGGCTGGAGCCCAACCCTGGATCGCGGAAACTCGTTTGGAGCCGCAGCTGCAACGCAAGCCACAGCGGCCGGCCTGCTGCACGGGACGTCGGTCTTCGTCGATCTGGAGGGCGTGGCGTCGACGGCCGTAAACACAGACGTGATCGCGTACTGCAACGCGTGGTTCGAGCAGGTAAACAGCGCTGGTTTTACGCCGGGAATCTACATCGGAGCCGCGCCTGGGCTTACCGCAGACGAGCTCTTCTGGGACGTCAAGATGAAGAGCTACTGGCGCGGCGGGTCGTCGGTGGCGTCGGGGGTTCCGGCGGATATTCCGCATCGCGGCTATCAGCTAAGCCAACGAATCACCGGCAGCGGAACCCCGTCTGAGTTCGACTCCGACGTGCTCAAGACCGACAACTTCGGCGGAGCGGTGCAGTGGTGCATGTCGGCTTGAGGGCCGCGCTCTGGTAGGCTTTGTCCTCATGGCCACAGAGCACGACTTTCCCGAACGATATGCAGCGCTCAATACGGCTGAGTTGCTGGCAACCGCTCGCGACTACGACTCGCTGACTGATCCGGCGCAGAGTGCACTCAGGGCGGAGTTCGCAAAGCGCGGGCTGGAAGCTCCGCTGGTCGAAGAGAGTGACGCGCCAACCAGCCGCAAGCTCGTGACGTTGCGACGCTACCGCGATCTTTCCGAAGCGATTGTCGCGCGCGGGATGCTCGAATCAGCCGGGATCACCGTTTATCTCCAAGACGAGAATCTGGTCAGGCTCGACTGGCAGGTGTCGAACTTCATCGGCGGCATTCGGCTGCAGGTGGAGGAATCGGATGGTGAGGCGGGGATGGAGTTGCTGGAGCAGCCGGTACCGGAGTCGATTCCTTTTGCGAGCTTTGGCGACTTTGAACAACCCACTTGCCCAAGGTGCGGGTCGGTCGAGATTACGTTTGAAGGAGCGTCGCGGGCAGCGGCGCTGGCGGGGCTGTATGCGATTGGACTGCCGCTCCCGACCGGGGTCGAGACGTGGCGATGCGAGAGCTGTGGCGCGAGATGGGAAGATTCCCCTTAGAACTTCGGGCGGGCCTTGAACCTCGGCTTCGGTTTCGCTGGCGTCTTGAGCTTCGCATGCTCGGGTAAATTGCGCTTCGGCTCGACCTTCTTACCCTTCGCGGCACGGTCCAGAGCCATCACTTCGCCGGGTTTCAGCTCGCGGTACTCGCCCGG
>JANXWZ010000022.1 GCA_025350865.1 Rhodanobacteraceae bacterium | reverse complement strand
GACACCCAATACATCCTCCGCCTCATCGGCCAGGTCATCACCGTCTCCCTTGAAACCCAGCAGATTATCGGTGCGCTGCCCACCCTCAACCTCGGCACCTGACCCATCGAGTTCTCCTCCCGCACAGCACCTACCCGAGATCATTCTGAGCACTGCGAAGAATCTCAGTGTTTCGCCCTTTGCAACCTCACTTGCCCCTATCCCAAACGCCTCATCCCCGTCATCCCGCTCTTATCCCTCTCGTCCCCATTGACGCCGTTGCCCCTGCCGTTGCTCTTGCGTGTCAAGCGAAATAATTGGTCGGTCCACCCCAACCATCACATTCCAATACACTTACCCCAAAAGATAGTTTGCACAATCACTACCGCCAATCCGGTATCCTTAAATCAGACTTAGGCTCGCCCAGAACCCCGCCTGATAGCCCCACTAGTACCTGTCATCCCTACCTGACAAGTCCCGATCTAAGTCCTTACCCATCCGGACTTTACAACTTTTAGGGGGAGGGGGGGAGGGTAGCCCACGATTCATCGCATACACTAAAACCCATGTGCGGAATCGTCGGTTACATTGGTCCCAAGTCAGTCGTCCCCGTCATCATTGAAGGTCTGCGCCGCCTCGAGTACCGCGGCTACGACTCAGCCGGCATCGCCGTAGGCGGTTCCCCCGACACCCCCGACCAGCTCGAGCTCCGCCGCGCCCCCGGCAAGCTCCGCAACCTTGAAGCCGTCATCGCCGCCTCGCCCATCCACGGAACCTTCGGCATCGGCCACACCCGCTGGGCCACCCACGGCCGCCCGACGGAAGAGAACGCCCACCCCCACCGCGACGGCACCGGAACCCTCGTCGTCGTGCACAACGGCATCGTCGAAAACTACCTCGCGCTGAAGCAAGCCCTCATCGCCAAAGGCCACACGTTCCAGTCCGAAACCGACACCGAGATCATCGCCCACGTCATCCAGGACGAGCTCGAACTTGCCTCCCAAACCACCTTGTCATCCTTCGCCGCAGGCGGAGGACCTGCTTCTCGCACTTTGGACGCCAACGAATCCGAATCCGTCCTAACCTCCCAAGCCCCGGAGCGCATTACCCTCGACGAGGCAGTAAGAAGGGCCGTCAAGCGCCTGACCGGAGCCTTCGCCATCGGCGTCCTCTCCGCGCACTCGCCCGACACCCTCGTCGCCGCCCGCATGGGGCCTCCGGCTGTAATAGGCATAGGCGAGGGCGAGTTCTTCCTCGCCTCTGACGTCCCCGGCATCCTCCACCACACCCGCAACATCCACTTCCTCCAGGATGGCGAGGTCGCCGTCCTCACCACCTCCGGCGTCACCCTCACCGACTTCGACAACAACCCGCTCCCCCTCAAAATCCAGCGCATCGCCTGGGACCCCATCCAGGCCGAAAAAGCCGGCTACAAACACTTCATGCTCAAGGAGATCAACGAGCAGCCCCGCGCCGTCCGCGACACCACCCTCGGCCGGGTCTCGCTCGATACCGGCCACGTCTTTCTCCCCGACATGCTCATCACCGCCGAAGAGTTCCGCACCTGCACCGGCATCACCATCGCCGCCTGCGGAACCAGCTGGCACTCCGGCCTCGCCGGCAAGTTCATGATCGAGCGCCTGGCTAGACTGCCTGTAGATGTGGACTATGCGTCCGAATACCGCTACCGCGACCCCATCCCCGACGCCACCATGCTCGGCCTGCTCATCACCCAGTCCGGCGAAACCGCCGACACCATCGCCGCCCAGCAGGAACTCATCCGCAAAGGTTCCAAAACCTTGGCCATCTGCAACGTCGTCGGGGCTGCTATTACTCGGGCTGCTCAGGGAACAATAACGACCAACGCCGGCCCCGAGATCGGCGTAGCCAGCACCAAGGCCTTCACCGCCCAGCTCACCGCCCTCTTCCTCTTCGCGCTCTACCTCGCCCAGCAGCGCGGCACCGTCACCGATGCCGAATCCCTCCACTACGTCACAGAACTCAGCAAAATCCCCGGCAAGCTCGAAGAGATCCTTCGCGCCGTGGACGATCAGTGCGCCAAGCTGGCCAAGATGTTCTCCACCTCCAACGACTTCCTCTTCCTCGGCCGCGGGATACATTATCCGATCGCGCTGGAGGGCGCGCTCAAGTTGAAAGAAATCTCCTACATCCACGCCGAGGGCTACCCCGC
>JANXWZ010000237.1 GCA_025350865.1 Rhodanobacteraceae bacterium | reverse complement strand
CCCATTCACATCTGCCGCACTGGCATTCTGACGCGCCTGACCCAGTACTTTTGGAGCCACAAAGATCGGGCAATCCCAACGCAACGCCAGCGCGATCGCGTCGCTCGGCCGAGCGTCGATAGTCAGCATTTCTCCGCCCTGTGTCATCCAGATCGTCGCGTAGAACGTGTCGTCGCGCAAATCCGAAACCACCACGCGATCGACGACCGCATTCAACCCACGAGCCATATTTCGCAGCAAATCGTGCGTCATCGGCCGAGGCATTGTTGTCTTCTCCAGTTCCAGTGCGATGGCATTTGCCTCGAAGACACCCACCCAGATCGGCAGCACCAGATCGCTCGCGATGTCCTTCAACACCACGATCGGCATGTTCGTCACGGGGTCGAGCATCAACCCGCGAATTTGAACCTCGATATCGTGATCCGGGTTCGCCATTAGATTGCCTCGGCTAAAAGACTGTTCGGGAATGTCTGCGTCACCCTTACCCGCTGATAACTTCCCAGAGCTGGAAGTATAGGCGACGTGGTCGTAAAGTTCACCGTCTTGTTCTGCGAGCTGCGCCCCACCACCTGGACCCGTTGCGTGTTATGCCCTTCAACCATCACGTCCATCACCTCGCCCAGGTGACGTTCGTAGCTGATCCGCTGAATCTCCCGCTGCCGATCCAGCAGCACCTTCAGCCGCGCCACCTTGTCGTCTTCGGAGATCGAATCCGCCATCGAAATCGCCGGAGTGTTGGGCCGCGGCGAGTACTTGAACGCGAAGATCGCGTCGTACTGCACGATATCCATCAGCGTCGCCGTCTCCATCAACTCGGCTTCCGTCTCGCCGGGGAACCCAACGATCAGATCGCTCGTGATCGAAATATCGCGCTTCGCCGCTTTGATCCACGCAATGCGCTCCAGATACCAATCCCGCGTGTACTCACGGTTCATCGCCGCCAGAACACGCGACGAGCCCGACTGAACCGGCAGATGCACGTGGTCGCAGAGAGTTTCGGTCGCATCGATCGCGTCGACGATATCCTTCGTGAAATCCCTCGGATGAGAAGTCGTAAACCGGACCCGCCGAATCCCGCTCAATTCTCCAACCGCCACTAGCAACTCCGCAAAGGTCTTCTTCCGCAGCGGATCCAGATACGAATTCACGTTCTGTCCGAGGAATTGAATCTCGGTGTATCCGGCGTCGGCCATACGCCGCGCTTCTTCCATCACCGAATCCGAAGTCCGCGAGCGTTCATTCCCGCGGGTATACGGCACCACACAATAGGCGCAGAACTTGTCGCAGCCTTCGATGATCGTGATGTATCCGCGATGCTGATTCGTCCGCGCAACGAAGGGCGTCTCAAAGGTCTCGGTCGTCTTCTTGTCGTCCAGGCCGGTAATCCGAGACTCGCCTCGCTCCAACCGTTCCAGCATCGAAGGCAGATTCCGATAGCTCGCCGACCCAGCGACGATCGACACATACGGAGCCTTGTCGAAGATCTTTTCGCCTTCCTGCTGCGCGACGCACCCGATCACGGCAAACCGCTTGCCCTCGCCTTGCAGCTTCTTGTACTCGTTCAGCCGATGGAAGACCTTCTGCTCGGCCTTGTCGCGGATCGAGCAGGTGTTGTACAAAATCAGCCCGGCGTCGTCTTCCACCTGGGTTTGCACATAGCCCTGCTGCTCCAGCGTACCCACAACTTTTTCGGAGTCATGCGCATTCATCTGGCAGCCGAACGTCTCGATATAGAAAGTCTTGCTCACCCAACCAGTATATCGCCCGAACTGCGCGCGGCACTTGTCATCCTTCGCGCAGCAGAGGACATGCTTCTCGCCCTTGCTTGAACCACAGGCGGCTCACTGCACCGGCGCAGGATCAGCCCCAAACCTCTCCACATTCCTTGCCTTGGCCTTGGCCGCCTCTTCGTCCCGATTCCGTGCCGGCGCATTCGTCTCCAGCGAACCAAGCAATTGTGCCGAGATCGCGGTCACCGATTCAATCGCACTCAGAAACGCCGCCTCATTTGCCTTTGACGGCTTATTAAAGCCGCTGATCTTCCGACCGAACTGCAGCGAAACCGCCCGAATCTCTGCGTCAGTGACCGGCGGGTCGAAATTGAAAAGCATCTTGATATTGCGGCACATAGCTCAAAGTCCTCATCGATTCAGAGTCCCACTAACTTACGCCCAAGCCGCCCCATCCGGAAATTGGAATTCCGCCAACGACTCCGCCTTGATTTCGATGCTGTACCCGGGCATCTGCGGCACTATATACCGCCCGCGCCGAATGACCACAGGGTCCAGAAAATGTTCGTGCAGGTGATCCACAAATTCGATCACCCGGTTCTCCATCGTCCCGGACACCCGCAGAAAATCGAACATCGAAAGATGCTGCACATACTCGCACAGCCCGACGCCACCAGCATGCGGACACACCGGAATTCCAAACTTCGCCGCCAGCAGCAGAATTGCCAGATTCTCGTTGACCCCCGCCACGCGGCAGCTATCGATCTGGCAGACGTCGATAGCCCCGGCCTGCATCAGTTGCTTGAACATCACGCGATTGTGGCAGTGCTCGCCCGTCGCAATTCGCGTCGGAGCCACTTCCCGCCGAATCCGTGCATGGCCCAGAATGTCGTCCGGATTGGTCGGCTCTTCCATCCACCATGGGTTCAGCGGCAGCAGCGCGCGGGTCCGTTCGATCGCCTCCAGCACACCCCACTTCTGGTTCGCGTCGACCATCAACTTGTTCTCCGCGCCAATCTCCTCGCGCACGATCAGCCCACGCCGCAGGTCGTCCTCCGCAGTTCCGCCGACCTTTAGCTTGAAGTGCGTCCAACCATCCGCAATCCCCTCGCGGCAGAGCCGGCGAATCTTCTCATCGCTAAACCCAAACCATCCCGCCGAAGTCGTATAAGCCAGATACCCCTCCGCTTCCAACTGCCGCAGCCGCGCGTCATATCCGTCGCTGCTCGCCGTGAGAATCGCCAGCGCTTCATCCCTGGTAATGGCATCGTCGATATACCGAAAGTCTACCGCCGCAAGAATCTGCTCCGCCGGCATCTCCGCCAGCAGACGCCACAACGGCTTCCCTTCCACCTTGGCGTACAGATCCCACACCGCGTTGATCATCGCACCCGCTGCCATGTGAATCACCCCCTTCTCCGGGCCCATCCACCGGAACTGGGTGTCGTCAGTCAGCAACCGCGAGAAGGCGCAGAAATCTTTAGTAATCGAGCTCAACAGGCGGCCCGTGCAGTACTGCGCCAGATACTCCAGCGCGAGCACGCAAAGCTCGGTCCCGCGGCCCAGCGTGAAGGTCAGCCCATGGCCCTCGAACGCGCTATCCGTCGTCAAAATGCAATAGGCAGCCGAGTAATCCGGATCCTTGTTGACGGCATCCGAACCGATGCTTTCCCGCGACGTCGGGAATCGAAGATCCACCACACGAACACCTGTAATTCGAACCTCTGCCACGCACCACTCCTTGAACGGCTTGAAATGTCAGTTGCAATGATATGAGTTCCGAGCCCCCAAAGAAAGCATTAACTGCGATACCTTCTTTGCGGGAGTCTTCCATGAAATTCTCGCCGTTCACCCACTTCTTTAATGCGGCCCTTCTCGCCGCAACACTCCCCGTCGCGGCACAGCAGCCTTTCCAGACCCTCCTCGTCGGCCTTGACCACCGCACCGTTACGTCCCTCAACGGCGACTGGCATTACCTGGTCGACCAGTCCCCCGGCCGCGCCCTCTATGCTGCCGGCGGAGTGATCAACGACAAATCCTACGCGATGAACGACCACCCGCACATCGTCGGCCCACACAATGAGGAGTACTACTTCTCCGCCGCACCCACCCTCCGCGTGCCGGGAGACTGGAACACCCAGGTCCCGCAGCTTTTCAATTACGAGGGAGTGGTCTGGTATCAGCGCGACTTCGACGCCCAGCCCAAACCCGGCACCCGCAGCTTCATCCACATCGGTGCGGCCAACTATCGGTCGCATGTGTGGGTGAACCAGAAGCGCGTCTGCGACCACGAGGGCGGGTACACCCCTTTCGATTGCGATGTGACGGCGGTCCTGCATCCCGGCTCCAACTTCGTCGTCATCGCGGTCGACGCCACCCGCCTTCAGGACGGCATTCCCTCCGCCGCATCGACTGGATGAACTACGGCGGCCTCACGCGCGACGTCTCGCTCGTCACCGTCCCCACCGCGTTTATCGACGACTACGACGTGCATCTCACCCATGGCTCGGCCTTCGATCCCCGGAGCAAGGAACTCACAGGCTATGTCCACGTCGTCGACGCTCCCGCCGGGACACAAGTCACCATTGACATCCCGGAGGCTGGAGCCAAGGCCACCGTCCAGACCAACGCGGAAGGTAGCGCCGCCTTCACCATCAACCTGACGCTGTGGTCGCCTGAGTCCCCCAAGCTCTACAAGGTCAATCTCTCATCCGGATCG
>JANXWZ010000234.1 GCA_025350865.1 Rhodanobacteraceae bacterium | reverse complement strand
GATGAAAACCTTAAGAATAGAAAGGCATCGCCTTTGTTTGCTGAGGTGATGGCAATGCTTTCTATTTGACTTTTTTATCCCGCTCTTCTCCCTCTCATCCCCGTTCCCGCCTTGTTTTTAGAGGTCAATTCAGGCGGTAGGCGTCGTAGGGGCCTGAACTCCGGACGAAGTGGTATTGGGCGAAGATATCCGCAAACGGTGGGTCGCGCAGGAACCACGCGAGAAGGTCGTCGTGGCGGTCTTCGAGAACCTGACAGTGAACTGCCGGGTCCTGACAGCGCTCGATAAGGATGAGGGCGGGATGCCATCGGGTGAGGTCCTCGACCATGAACTGATGTTGAAGGCGGGATAGTTCCGCAAGGCGATGCTGTGGGATTGGGTGTGATGGTGATGGGCCGGATTCGTTGCGGAGGATCGCGGGCAGCATCCACAGGTGCGGGTATCGCTGGGCAAGCGTGAGGTGGTAGCGGACGGTCGCGGGAACGGCATCGTCGACAGAAGTGGTGAGGGTCGCGACCGCTGCGCCGGGTGGCAGATCGGTGAAGAAGCTTGGATCAGGGGTAGATTGGGTTTGCTCGATGCCGCGCGGTGTCAGGTGGAAGTCGGAGAAGTGGGCTGTCAGGGTGAAGGCGAGAAGGGTCATGGCGGCGATGGGGATGGGGAGGTATTTGGTGACTCGAACCCATGTCTCAGAAGCGAGACATGCGGCACCCAGCTTTGGGGTGAGTTGGAGCACAAGGGCGAAGGAGATAAAGCTGATCGCGGGAAGCTGTTGGTAGTACCAGCCCGTTCCCTGCGCGATGTACGCGAACGTAGCCGCGACTCCGGCGGCAAGCAGGATAAGGATGAGAGGGGATTTTCTGTGGGCAATAAGGTAGAGGCCGATAGTCACCGCACACAGCATGTAAAGGCCGATACCTTCGCCAGCGAGCTGGAACAGGTTGAGGTGCCCGAAGGCCCAGTACGTGTTGCGGAGGATGGGCACTATGTCAGTGAGGTAGGTCGGGGCGAGGATGTGGATGGCGGCGAGGTAGGCGAGCGCGCTGGAGATGAAGATGCAGGGTTCCAACAGGCGCTGACGCCAACGGCGATGGGCCATCAGGATGGTGAGTTCGACTGCGACAACAATCAGGGCTTGATGGGGTTTGAGGGCGAGGCCGAGGGCGGCGGTCAGGGCGATCAGAGTGCGGGAGACTATTCCCAAGCTATGTCGAACATTGGGCAGCCAGTCTGCGGCGGCTAGCAGGTACGGCAGCACCAGCAAGGCGAGAATGTGGTCGCGCTGCCCGAAGTCTCGGGCGGGAATCGCCCCGAAGATAACGACCCACGCGATGCCCAGAAGCCAGCGCTGACTACCGGTCAGTTCCGGCTGTAGGCGACGGATGAGTTTTGCACAGACAGCCGCTGAACCGGCGGCAACCAGCGTTACGCACAGTTTGAATCCGACGGTAAGCGGCAGGTGCAACAACCCCGCCAGCTTGACGACAACGGCTGAAAGCCAGATCGCCAGCGGTGGATTCGACTCAAACACGAGAGACCCATAGGAATTGAGGCCGGTCCCCATCCGCTGCGCGGCGAGCAGTAGCCACAGTTGATCGTGTCCAGTATCGGATATCAGCGACAGCAGCGTTGACATTCCCACCGCCGCCACCGTCAAAGTGATCAGAGTCGGAGTCAAACTCCGGTAACGCGGCGCGCCGATTTTTGATTGGACAGCGTTCAAGTTACCCTAGGTCTACGGTTAAGCATCCAAATTCGTGGGGACGGGTGTAATCTGCGTGCTAGACAGTTAGCCGCCGGAAAGCCCATCTCATTCGCAACGCTCGGCGGAGCTCTTCAAGGCACTATTATGCGGGATTTTAATTGCGGTCATTCGGAAGGGACGGTTCGACGACTTTCAGTCGCCGTCTACGCGGTTCTGGCAGTTGCGCTTGCGTGTGTCGCGGGATTGCCTGCTCGCGCTCAGGAGAATCCCCTTGGCCAGGTGAAGACCCCGGCTCCGGTGGAAAAACACGAGGCCCCGGGCCTGGTGAAGCCGGAAGAAGTAACCAAGGCCGGCACGATATTGCCGCGATCCAGCGTGCCGCGTTTGCGCATGGAAGCAAACCTCGTACTCGTCCCCATGACCGTGACCGACGGCATGAATCGGCTGGTGACCGGTCTCGAAGCCCCCAATTTTGAAATTTACGACAACAACGTCGGCCAGCTCATCAAGAGTTTCTCGACCGAGGACGCGCCCGTAAGCATCGGCATCGTCTTCGACCTCAGCGGCAGCATGACCAGCAAGTTCGGCCGCGCGCGCAAAGCTCTCAGCGAGTTTCTGCGAACGTCCAACCCGCAGGACGAGTTCTTCGTCGTCGGATTCAATGACAAGCCGGCCGTCATCGTCGACTACACCTCCGACGTCGACGACGTGGAAGCGCGCATGGTGATGTTGAAGCCGGAAAATCGCACCGCGCTGATCGATGCGGTCTATCTTGGGATCGACAAACTGAAGCAGGCCAAATATGAGCGCAAGGCCCTGCTGATTATTTCTGACGGCGGCGACAATCGCAGCCGCTACACGCAGGGTGAATTGCGTCGTGTAGTCCGTGAGAGCGACGTGCAAATCTACTCCATCGGTATCTTCGACGCCTACGCATCGACATCCGAAGAGGAATTGGGGCCCGTGCTGTTGACCGATATCTCCGAGATGACCGGCGGGCGCATGTTCAAGGTCAGCGATATCGGCGACCTCGAAGATATCGCCGCCCGCATCAGCGCGGAACTGCGCAACCAGTATGTGATTGGGTACCGGCCATCGGATATGAAGAAGGACGGCAACTGGCGTAAATTGAAGGTACGATTGGTGCCGCCGCCGGGACTTCCGGCGCTGACTGTTCACTTTCGCCAGGGGTACTATGCACCTTCGCAGTAGCGTAGCGATTTTAGTTTTCTCGGCATTCACCTGGTTCGCTGCCGCGCCTGCTACGTGCCAGACGCCGCAACAGCCCGCGCCTGTCCGCGCCCCTCTCCCGCTCAATGTGGATCGCGATCCGGTTCCCTCTCCCGACCCCGACACCACGTCGCCGGTGATCGCGCCGCCACAGGCTGCGGGCCCAGGCGGTAAGCCCGGCTCCGTGCTCAAAGGTTCGGACGGTCGCTACACCCTCACCAAAGATGCCTATGAGGTGCAGCTTAATGCCTCGGTGATCGACGGCAGCGGACGTACCATCCAGACCCTCACCAAAGATGCCTTCCACGTGTATGAGGACGGAGTGTCCCAGACGATCACCAGCTTCCGCCACGAGGATTTGCCCGTCTCGATCGGCCTGCTGATCGATAGTTCTGGATCGATGTACGACAAGCGCGCGGCAGTGGAAAAGGCTGCGCTCGACCTCGTCCGGCTCTCGAATCCCAAAGACGAGGAGTTCCTGGTCGACTTCAGCTCCGAAGCGTTTATCGACCAGGACTTCACCTCCAGCCTGGACAAACTGCAACAGGGACTTGGCTACATCAAATCGAGCGGCGGCACGGCGGCTTACGACGCGCTGGTGGCCTCGGCTGACTACCTGACCAAGAACGCGAAGAACCCCAAGCAGGTGCTCATCATAGTCACCGACGGCGAGGACAACGCGTCCTCAGCGACGCTGGAGCAGGCGATCCGCCGCATTCAGGACCTCGACGGGCCGGTGATCTATTGCGTTGGGCTCCTCTTCGGGGAGGATTCGGACAAGCGCGAGTCAAAGCATGCCCGGCGCGTACTTGAAAGTATCGCCGAGCAAACCGGTGGCGCTTCCTACTTTCCCAAGTCGCTGAAGGATGTGGACTCGATTGCAGCCACCGTGGCAGCCGATATCCGGACGCAATACACGCTCGCCTATCGCTCGACCAATCCGCCCTCGAACGGCGGTTATCGGCGCCTCCACGTGGAGGCGAAGGAGAAGGGCTTCAACCGTCTGGATGTCAGAACCCGCAGCGGCTATTACCCACGAACATCGGCGGGTGCGAAAGAGTCGGGCGGTAATCAGTAATTCGCACAATCTAGAACCGATAGACCCACACGGGAACATTCCCCACCTGCTCCCACCCCAGCGCATCGTCATTCGGACGATCCCGCGTCACCACGGCGACAGCCCCGGCCTGCCTGAACCGCAGCATCACTGCATTTTGATCCAGAGGACCAAGCTCCCAAAGCGTCTTCTCGTCAACCAGCGATGCAATCTCGCTGGTGATCCGTACACCTGCAAGATAAGCCCAGTCGCACTGTAGGTCGGGCGTCCACGAGATCACTCCCACCTCGCTGCCCGGCACCAGACCGTACGCCCTCAGCGCTTCACCTTCGCGCCATTCGATGTTGTCCCGGTAGTGCCAGTGGTGGATCGCCCGCGACCACACCTCACGCTGGTCTCTTACCAACCCAGCCACAAAGCCGATGGCAATCAACGCCACCACCCATCGCCGTTGCCGCGAATGGGTCAAAACCGGTGAGAAGGCCTCTAACTTCAGGAGGAGCAGTAGAGCCAGAAAACCGGCGATGTAGCGGCCTTCCAAATGGACAGGCAGATAGATCGCAAGGCCAGCCGCAGCCAGGCAATACACCGGCCAGCTCTGGGATATCCAAGCCGGAAAATCGAGCCACAAGGCGGCTCGAACACTCTTCCGGGAAAACAGCGCCAGAAATGCAATCGCCAAAGTCCAGACCAGCGGCTGCTTTATCAGCACCACGGCAAGGTCACCCAGATTCTTCGCCAGCGCGATCACCTGATACCGCCAACGAACCACTGGTCGATACCCCTGGTACCAGTACGGCGCGTCAAAGTACGGCGTGTACGTCGCCTGAACGGGCGCACGGAACGCAAACACCGTCGGAGCAGTCCCGATGATTACGCTGGGATGGATCGGCTTCCCAAAGTCCGGAGGATCGCTCTCCCAGTGCGCGAATCGCGCCACCCACGGCTTCGGCCACGCCTTGTTCGCCGGGTCGACCCCGCCCTCCCAATGCACCCACTTCGCCAGCCGGTCGACATGCCAGGCGTAGTTCAGCGACCCCGCCTCACCCAGCGTCGGCGCGCCAAATTCATGCGATAACGCCGCCCCGTAACCCAATACCATCGCCGCAAAGACTACGATTGCAGGCACAATCTCCCTGATCCGATGCCGCCCCACCCACAAGGCCATCGCCGCGATCGCCAACGCGACAACCCCCAGCGGCAGAAAGATCGACTTGACCAGAAACCCCAGCCCCAGCCCGACTCCAAGCAGCCACGAGAACCGGGAGTCGTATTGACGCCTGATCCGCAGCAGCAGCGCAGCCACCAGAAAGAAAATCGTTGCCACTAGCTGATCCGGACCCACCCGCGACACCGGATCGATGCAAATCTGCGCGGTCAGGAAGATACTGATCGCTCCGAACGAAGTCACCAGGCTGCGCGGCCGGCCACGCAGCAACTCCTTCAGCAACAGTACGAAGCATAGCCACGACGCTACGAAGATGCCGAAGTTCGTCAGCCGAATAGAGTTCCACTCCGCCGCGTTCCCCACCCCGAAGAGAGGCCGCATCAGCGCCAGCAAAGCCGGATACCCCTGGCTCCACAGCGGATTCAGCGCCGTATGCAAGTCACCCCGCTCGAACGCGCGTGCGATGTCCAGATACTGCACCGCGTCTGAGCCATAGACATCGCCGGCTACCGTCTTGCCGTACCAATCTTCGACCGCACCGACCGCCAGCACAAACATGGTTGCGGGCGCGAACCAGGGAATACCCTTGTTCGCTACCCGCGATTGCTGCGCGTATCCAGTATCGACTGCACTTGCGGCCATTCGCGTACTATATCCTGCCCTGCGTTGCC
>JANXWZ010000140.1 GCA_025350865.1 Rhodanobacteraceae bacterium | reverse complement strand
GCCATGGCCCGTAGGCATGCTCCACGGCGTACCGCTTGCCGCGAAAGAACATCGTGTCGGGTCTTTCATCCTGCAGGCTGACGCTCACGCTCTCCGCTGGCGTAAGTTGTCGCATCGCGGTACGCTCCTGGGTCACCGGCGCATCGAGCGGCTTGCCTGTCGGCAAGGTGAAGGGTTCTATGCGGAACCCTTCGAGTTGATGCGTGTCCTTCAGCACCGCTCGCCCCACGCAGTCCTCCCCGACAATTGCCCGGATGCGTGCCAGCGTTACATCAAGTCGCGCGGCCTCGGGGAGCTGCGGTGAAAAGAGACCAAGTTGAACTTTGCTCGTGATCCCCGGCTCCGCTGTAAGCGAGAGACCCAGGATGGCAGCTTCGGGTGGATGCGCCTCAAGGTCCAGATGGACCAGCTTCAGCCAAAGCTGCCGGTCACTGCTCGGCAGCGCGGGCTTCACCGTGCGCGTGTGGGTGGTGCCACCCTCCAGCGCAAGCGCAACCGTTACCGAAGCCAGGGCCAGAACACGAGCCACCGCTCTCACGATCAGTTGCTCCAGCATCACGCCGACAACGAAGAGCAGCGACTCCAGAACCTCAACCGGGGAGTCGAGTTCCATGCGCTCTTCGAGAGTAAAGACTGGCTCAACTGGCAGGAAAAGATGTGGAAGCTCACCACGCGCAAGCTGCCTTAGACGTTTTCCATCCTGCCCCATGCGCGAAATCAACGAGGTCTCAGGAAGTGCCGCTAGTGCTCCTAGGGTGCGGATGCCCCATAGCGAAAACGTCTCTGCATGGCGCTTGGAAAGCGATAGAACCGACAGAGGCAAAGGAGCTAAGGCCTTTGCCTCATCGCCCGCTGGCACGACCAGCGAATGATTCGCCGACCGCATTCCGCGGGCGAGGCAGACCGCCGTCTCGAAACCAGCGCTGACCGCAACGGTGGCCACGACTCCAAGTCCCTTCACGCGGGCCAGCAGGCTTCTTGCAAGCGCCGACGGTGGGCCAAACAGCTTCTCTGTCCCCGCGATATCGAGCACACAGAGCAATAGCCCATCATGATGCTGCTCCTCGACACGTGGCGTAAAGGCTCCGGCGCATTCGAGCAGCACCGCCCTTGCCGTCGCCTCTTCCGCTCGTGACCGCGACAGCACAATAACGGACGGAATCGTACTCACCTCAACCTTGGTCATCCCATACACAATGCCGAGTGAGCGGGCTTTGAAGTTTGCTGCGCATACCGTCTCCTGTGGAGACTCGCCCTCCATCACCGCGAACGGCTTGTCGCGCAGGTCCGGGCGAAGACGCAGCAGAGCCTGGGCAGGGAACTCCCTGACGAAGAGGCACGCGTACACTTCCGCAGGCTGGCTCATCGGCTGGCCGCCCATAAGGTCCGGCTGCGCCACCCGGCTCCGCTCTCTCGTTGTGGCGGTCGCCGCAGGGGAATAACGTTACTGGCCGGAGCGGCAAATCGCTCCCGTACGACTTCGGCACGATACTGAACGCCCGTAAATACGGTGGCCTCATCTTCAAGCGCGCTTCCAGTTTGCAAACGCAACACAAGCCCCGCGCTGCTCTTCGCGCAGGCATGCTGCGTCAGAAGCATAATGCTGGCCTGGCTTCGTTCCGCCGCAGCCCGGTACCGGAACCATGTCGCCAGCGGCACGCGAGACACGAACTCCGGAGCGACGCTGCCCATGTCGAGGACGATCGCCGCAAATCCTCCGGCCTGCAGCAGCAGGTCAGTTACATGCAGCGCCTGCTCGATCCGCGACCACGGTCTGCTGGAGATCGGTTTGGGGGCTGGAGCGGCAAACGGCGCAGGCATCGGCGAAAATTGCGCCCGCTCGACCTTCAGCCGTCGCTGTGGTTCCGCGCAACGCGGCACAATCGCCTCCGGACGAAGCAATCCGCCGATGGCATCCGATAACCCATTCGCCTCCATGCGGGGATGTCCACCGCATCCGCCGCCATGCAGCCCCTTCTTAATCGCGGGCGGCGTGAAGTACTCTTTCGGAACCTGAAAGCTCTGGTCGGGCTCAATGCATGCATTCTTCTTCGTCTCCAAACCACACCGTACCCACAGCAGCCGTGCAAGATCGATACCCGACGCAGATGCCGATTCAGGGTGAAACATGCTTGAAACATCAACCCACGCACACACCTTGCCGCTCTGCGTCATCCCGGCGATAAACGAGACAGCAAGCGAGGTGCGTCCGGAACATTCCGGGCCAACCACCTCCGTAATTGCTCCGAGCGGCAGGCCACCATGCAGAAGCTCATCCACGGCCCGAATCCCGAACGGTTCAACCGGACGAATGACACGAGGCGCCATCGTGAGGGCCGACGGGATCCGGTGAGATAACGATTGTTCGAGTTGGACACGCAGGGCATGAGCCGAAGACATAGAAACCTTCTTCGCTTTATCTTCGCCTATCCCTGCCGCAGCATGTCAACCTGCGAATGCACCACAAGCAGTGCAGTACAGTCCTAAGTGAGCGAAACAAAGGGCTAAATATTCTTTGGAGCCGTTAAAGTGGGTCGAACCGTTCCTTCTTTGCGACATGCACCCGCTTTTATGGCGTTATGCTGCGCAACGGCAAAACAATCCTTGACTTCTCATTTCCCGAAGTTGGAATGGTCGGGGCTGCTGGACGATTTTCGAACTCTGGCGGCCTAGCAAACGGGGCTTAGGTCGGGTCGCGTCCTTTCTTGAACGGCAACGTTGGCCGGTCGTTCTGCCACCTGCAAAAAAT
>JANXWZ010000207.1 GCA_025350865.1 Rhodanobacteraceae bacterium | reverse complement strand
GCTCGACGACGAGATTCGCGAGATGCTGCTGGCAAAGAAGCCGGGCAGTGAGATTCGGAAGAAAGCCAAGGAAAAGGGCATGGCGTTCCTGCGGGATTCGGCACTGGACCGGGTGCGGGAGGGCGTGACTACGCTGAAGGAAATCAATAAGGTTACGTTTATCGAGGCGGGCCGCTAGCGATGAACCCCGAAACCCCGAAATCAGCCGTGATGACCACAACGCGAGTCATGTTGTGGATCGTGGTTGCTGCTGTATTCCTGGTGCAGGTTGGCCTCCGGATTCATCGGGATCACCTGGCTGGCACGCCCATCACCAACTGGGTTGTGGCTCAGGGGGCATTGTGGACTTTGGTTCTTTTGTTCTGGAGCTGGGCTGCGTGGCGCGAATGGAAGCGACGTCGTGATGCTGGAAAGGTAATCTAGATAGAGATGGCATTGCTTCCCACAGCGTTAGGTATCCGGCCCCGGCTGGCGATTGAGATTCGTCCGGAGGGTGTTGTCGCGGCGCGAGCCGAGGATGCGCAGGCGGTGGTGTCGGCGGTTGCGTTTGGTGTGTTGCCCGAAGGCGTGATCGCTCCACAGTTGAAGGCGGGCAATGTGGTTGATCGGCCGGCGGCGGTTGCGGCAGTCCGCAAGGTGCTGGAGGCGGTAGCCCTGAAGGAACGCGAGACGACGCTGGTGCTGCCGGATGCGTCAGTCCGGGTGCTTTTGCTGGATTTCGACCAGCTACCGACGAAAATGGGCGAGGCCCTTGCGGTGGTGCGGTTTCGGCTGAAGAAGCTGGTGCCGTTTGAGACCGATGACGCGGTCGTGAGCTACCAGGTGATGTCGTCCAGCAAGAGCGGCGTCAATGTTCTGGCGGTCGCTGTTCCAAGGGAGGTTCTGGCGGAGTACGAGAGCCTGGTACGCGAGGCTGGCTTTGAACCGGGTGCCGTGTTGCCGAGCACGCTCGCCGCCTGTGCTGGGATGGTGGAGATGGACGCGGCTGCCCTGCTGGTCAACGCCGGGGACAGCTCGGTGACGACGGCGATTGTGCAGGGCGGGATGCTGCTGCTGCATCGGACGGTCGACCTGCAGGCAGAAGGATTGCACGAGAAGATTATGGCGGCAGCCTTGGCGGCGGAGTCTTTACCTCTCGTGGATGCCGACCACTCGGCGGGCGAATGGGCTTCGCAGGAGCCACTGAATGGGTACGGTGTGGTCGACGATCACCATCTTGAGGCGCAGCGGCTGGCAGATGAGATTACCGCCGAAGTAATCGCCGATCCGGCGGTGCGGTTGGAAGTCGAGACGGAGCTGCAAGCCTTGACAGCCGTGGAACGCGAAGTGACGCAGGCGGTCAGCGTTGCGGCGGCATATTTTGAGGACACGCTGGCGATGCCTCCGGGCGTGGTGCTGGCGGCCGGCACGCTGGGTGCGGATGCGCTGTCCAGACTGCTCCGCGACGCGGGATTCGGCGCGGACGAAATTCGTGTTCGCGAGATGTTTGAGCCTGGGATGCTGGGTGCGGGTGCGATGTCGACGCGCGCACCGCATGGCTGGCTGGCGGGCGTGAGGGGAGCGCTGAGGAGCTGATGAGGATTTCGGTCAATCTCGCGACACGCCCCTTTGTTGAGCTTCGGCCTCTGTTCGCGAAGTTGCGGATTGCGATGGCGGCTCTGGCCTTGCTGGCGGTCGGCCTTGGATTCGGACTGAACGCGTTGAACGCGCGGGCCAAAGCAGCGACGGCGGAGATGGATGACATGAAGGCCAGAACGGCGATGGCCGAGCAACAGCGAGCTGCGAACGAGGCTCGGATGAAGCAGCCGGACAACCAGAGCGTTCTGGAGCGGTCGAAATTCCTGAATGCGCTCTTCGCTCGCAAGAGTTTTAGCTGGACAGCCGTGATGATGGACCTGGAGCATGTTCTGCCGCCGGGAGTTCAGGTAACGAGCATCGATCCGGTGGTTTCGAAAGAAGGCGATGTGCAGATCCGGCTGCGGGTCACGGGCGATCGCGAGAAAGCGATTCAGTTGGTAAGGAATCTGGAGACCTCGCAGCGGTTCGTCAAGCCACGGCTGGGCGGCGAGACGGCGTTGACCGCAGAAAAAGCGAATGCGCTGGGCCGCGGTGGACCGCCGGTCGTAAGAAATGTAAACGCCGGACCAGATGAGGCGTTCGGAAACGGCGTTGAGTTCGAGATATTCAGCGGGTACAACGCGCTCTCGGGGCCGTTGGAAAAGCCAGTCAAGAAGGTTGAAACAAAGCCTAGAGGCGCACGTGTTGCGCCGGGGCCGGTAATGCGTCACGATCGGCGGCATGCTGCGAAGAATAAGCCCGCCGTGAGAGGTGCCCGATGAGCGTCGTCGTGAGTGGCTCAAACCCCAAGGCGGTCACCGTGAATGTTCGCGACACCGCTCGCCAGTGGGTGACGGCAGTGAACCTGCATTGGGCGGGTGTGACGCTGCTTGCCGTGGTGTGCCTGGTGCTGTTGGTGCAGATGGGCCTGGCATGGAAGCTGGCGAACAGCGAGAATTCCGAGGCCCTGGCGCAGCAGCAGATCGAGCTGAAATCGGCACAAATCGCGGCTCGGCCACTGGAAGGGCTGGATGTGAAGCTGGCGTCGGCGAACGATGAGGCGGACAAGTTCTATTCGCAGCGGCTGCCGGTCAGTTATTCGGAGATCGCCGGGGAACTCGGTGCACTGAAGACGAAGGGTAATGTTCGACTGACCCGAGTGAATTATTCGCAACCAGCTGCGGCGAATTCTGTGAACGGCAAGAAAGCTGCCGATGGGCCGGGCGGCACAACGGTTCCGAGTACCGGCAAGAATCAGCTGACAGAAGTGTTGATGGATGCGAGCCTGACGGGCGACTACCGCTCGCTGGTCAAATTCATCAACGGGCTGGAGCGGGATCGGGTCTTCTATTTGATCAACGGGATTACCCTCACGGGCCAGCAGACCGGCCAGGTCAGCCTGCGGATTCGCATCGCAACGTTCCTGCGCGGTCATGTTGCGGCGGACGACTTTGAAAAGGCCGAGGCCGCTGGGACTGCGGGCGCAGAGATCGACAAGATGGTCGAGTCGGGCGCGAAGCCGGGAGGTGCCCGATGAAGACCGGAGCGGAAGACACCCGGAAAAAGATGATCGCCGGTGGGTTGGGCATTTTGGCGCTTGGGCTGGTGGTTTATCAGCTTTACGACAATCTGGGCGGTACCACGTCCGCGCCGAAGCCGGCCGCACCGGTGATCGTTGCAGCTCCGACAGGAAAGACCGTAAGCGGTCCAGCGGCGATCAAAGTTGGGACGACCAGCGCGCAACTGGACCCAACATTGCACATGGAGCCGATGCTGATCACGGAATCGCTCGAATACAGCGGCAGTGGACGGAATATCTTCGCGCCGGGCAGTCCCGAGTTGATCGCGGAGATTCCTAAGGCACAAGGACCCGCACGGCCAACTTATGTAGCGCCGCCGCCGGTAGCAACCGGACCTCCGGCTCCGCCGCCTTTGCCACCTATCAACCTGAAGTTTTTCGGCACTGCGACCTCAGCCAATGGGACGCGGCGTGCCTTTCTGCTGAATGGTGACGATGTGTTTGTCGCGTCAGCGGGAGACGTCGTGCAGCGGCGGTACAAGATTATTTCGGTCGACGCACGGTCGATCTCCGTGGAGGATTTGCCGAACAGCAACAAGCAGACGCTGCCCTTGATCGGACCGGGGAACTAATGAAGACGCGGGCCGCGATTCGGCAGCAGGAAGCCAGCGATGACGGTTTCATGATGCTGTTTGCGCTCGTGATGGTTTTCCTGGTGTTGCTGACGCTGAGCGTCGCGGCTCCTCGCATTGCGAAGGCGATTCAACGAGATCGGGAAGAGGAATCGGCCCAGCGAGCGCAGCAATATGTGCGTGCGGTGCGGATTTTCTACCTCAAATTCAAGCGCTACCCAACGTCGATCGAGCAACTCGAGAAGACGAACAATCAGCGCTTTCTGCGGCAACGGTATGTGGATCCGCTGACGGGCAAGGACAACTGGCGGATCATCCATCAGGGCGAAAATCTGACCAAGGTGAAGGGCTTCTTTGGGGAGGATCTGCCCGGATTGCCGACAGGATTAGGTTCCGCTGCGGGCCTTAGCAGCACGACCGGCGGTGGCGCGACGACGGGCGGATCGACGTTCGGAAGCTCGGCGAACAGTTCGCCGGGTGGATCGGCGTTTGGCGGGGCTAACGCTGGAGGCTCCGCGTTTGGCGGAACGACCGGCTCGGGCGGGCCGGGGCAGACTGGAACCGGGGCTGGCGGGCTGGGGCAATCGGGAACTGGAACGACAGCCGGGACTACTGGCTCGACTACCGGGACCAATGGCATTGCAAGCCAGGACGCGACCAGCTTTACGGGGTCCGGGGGCGGCCCGATTATCGGGATCGGCAGCTCGAAGAGCGGCGAGGCGATGCTAGTAGTGAACGAACAGACCACCTATGAGACGTGGGAGCTCCTGTATGACCCGCGCATCGAACAGCTTTACGCGAAGGGAACCCTGCTGGGGGGAGTCGGTTCGGGATCCGGAACGAGTAGCGGGTTTGGCAGCGGCTCGGGGACTGGGACGAACAATGGATTCGGGAATCCGGGGAACCTTGGTTTTGGGAGCGGAACCCCAGGGGGAACCGGTACTGGTACGGGCAACCCAACCGGCCCGACGGGTCCATCGCCTACCGGGACTACGCCGCGGCAGTAACGCTGGGGATTTGTGTGGCATCGCCTTGGGTTGAGGAGGATACTGAACGTATGTCGACTGCGCCTGCAATGACCGACGTGAGTGTTGAACGTGGAACGCGGATGTCCGTGGAAGAGTATCTGCGGACGATGTTTCATCCCGACCGCGAGTATGTGGACGGCGTGGCCGAGGAGCGACTTGTGGGTGAGTGGGATCACGGAAGATTGCAATTGTGGGTTGGCAGCTTGTTGATGGCCAAGCAAGTCGAATGGAAGATTCAAGCTGTGACGGAATGTCGTTTGCAGGTTCTGCCGAATCGCTTTCGGATTCCCGACTTGATGGTTATGGCCGCAGGACAAACAGTTCAGCGGTATCCAAAGACGGCACCGCTGCTATGTATCGAAGTGCTTTCTCCAGAAGACACATGGCGGCGATTGCAGGCTGTCGTTAATGACTACTACGCGGTGGGCGTCACGAGCGTATGGGCGCTCGACCCGGAAACCCGCGTGGCTTACTACTGCGATCTGGATGGGTTCCACAAGACCGACGAACTTGCGGTTGCGGGGACGGAAATTCGGTTTACATCCGCTGAAGTCTTCGCGATCCTCGGATGATCGCGCTTACTGCCGCGTGAGGCTGCCGGTGTATTGCGTGATGGCGGTGACGCCGGTGCTGCATGGTCCGAGGCCGTAAACGAGGCTGGCAATGTCGAGTTGGCCGGTGGCGGGATTGACGCTGGCGAGCATGTTGTTGGTAACTGTGTTGAAAAGCCCCGTCGGTGCGGAGGCAAGCGTGAGTTGGGTTCCGCTGATACTGCCGCTGAGCGGCGTTGAACTGCTGCAGGTGCCGCCTATAAATTTGAGTGTTCCGGTGACAGGGAACTGGCCGTCCGATTGCGGTGTCGCGGCCTGGATGAGGGAGAGGCTCGCAGTGCCGGTTGGGATGGGCGGGGTCGCAAGGTAAGTGCTGGCAGTCAGGGGGCCGACAAAAGTCCCGGTAACCGAAACCACCTCGAATCCGACGGCGGCCGAAGATGCAAAGGTGCAGGCGCCTCCCGTGATGGCGACGGTGCCAGCAAGCGCAGTGAGTGTGGTTCCAGCGCCCGCTGCGGAAACGGTGGGCGGAACGACAAATTTCATGCTTAGGATTGCGCCGGAGAAGGCCGCTGACGTGATGGTCAGATTGCGGCTCGAATCGATGCTGCCGGAGACGGTTACGACCTGCTGGAATGGGGCAGGACAGGTGATCGGCAGCGCGAGGTCCGCGAGGCGGAAGACCCCAGTGACGTTTGAGCCCTGGCTGGTAAGCGATCCGACAAGCAGGAGGCCAGCGGTTGGGAGGGTGCCGGTAGTCGCTCCCGTCTGGCTGGCGAATTCCCAGTTTCCCGATAGGTCAGGCGTGGCGGTGAGGGAGCTGAGAAGGCTTCCGGCTCCGCAAGCGGTAAGCGGCATCACACTACACAGGATCAACAGCTGGGCCCAGGTTCTCATGGCGCGATCATAGCAAGGTTAGATGGCTGAGGTTGGGCAGCGGAGGGAGAGTATGGAAGACCCGATTCCGAGGCTCCGCCTTACCTGCGGCAGCAAGCCACCTGACGGCAATGGTTAAGCTAAAGAAAGTTGACAGTAAGTCACTCACATTGGTATAACTGGGATGTTCGAAAGATTCGTACGGGCCGAATGCCCGATACCAAGGAGCAACACAGATGGCAAAGATTATCGGAATCGACCTGGGAACGACCAATAGCTGCGTGGCCGTGATGGAAGGCGGCGAGGCGAAAGTGATCGCCAATGAAGAGGGTGGGCGGACTACGCCGTCGATCGTTGCCTTTACCAAGTCCGGCGAGCGGTTGGTGGGTCAGGTCGCGAAACGCCAGGCGATCACCAACCCGGAGAACACAGTATTCTCGGTAAAGCGCTTTATGGGCCGCCGGATGAACGAAGTCGGCGATGAAATGAAGATGGTGCCGTACAAGGTTGTCCAGAAGGGCGACAACGTCGCGATCACCGCGCAGGGCAAGGAATTTACCGCGCCAGAGGTGTCCGCGATGATCCTGCAGAAGCTGAAGAAGGCTGCGGAGGACTATCTCGGGACTTCGGTCACTGAGGCTGTCATCACCGTTCCGGCCTACTTCAACGACGCGCAGCGCCAGGCGACCAAGGATGCCGGTCGGATTGCCGGCCTTGACGTGAAGCGCATCGTCAACGAGCCTACGGCCGCCGCTTTGGCGTACGGGCTCGACAAAAAGAAAGACGAGACGATTGCCGTCTATGACTTCGGCGGCGGTACCTTCGACGTGTCGATTCTGGAAGTTGGCGACGGCGTAATCGAGGTGAAGTCGACCAACGGCGACACGCACCTGGGCGGCGACAATCTCGACCAGCGCATTGTCGAGTGGCTGATCAGCGAGTTCAAGAGCGAGAGCGGCCTGGACCTCAGCTCCAAGGGCAATGAGATGGCACTGCAGCGTTTGAAGGACGCGGCTGAGAAGGCCAAGATTGAGTTGTCGACGGCGCAGTCGTCGGAGATCAACCTGCCCTTCATCACTGCCGACGCGAGCGGGCCGAAGCACCTTGTCCGCAACCTGACGCGGGCCAAGCTGGAATCGCTCGTCGACGACCTCCTGCAGAAATCCATCGGACCCTGCAAGCAGGCGTTGAAGGATGCGGGCATCGATGCGTCGAAGATCGACGAAGTCGTTCTGGTCGGCGGACAGACGCGTATGCCGAAGATCCAGCAGATGGTGAAGGAGCTGTTCGGCAAGGAGCCTAATAAGGGCGTCAACCCGGATGAAGTTGTGGCCATCGGTGCCGCAGTTCAGGCTGGTGTTCTTGCTGGCGAGGTCAAGGATCTTCTGCTGCTGGACGTAACTCCGCTGACGCTGTCGATTGAGACGATGGGCGGCGTGGCGACTTCCATGATCGCGCGCAACACGACCATTCCGACCAAGAAGACTGAAACGTTCTCCACCGCTGCCGATAACCAGACAGAAGTTGAGGTTCACGTTCTCCAGGGCGAGCGTCCGATGGCGGCGCAGAATCGTACGCTGGGCAAGTTCAAGCTGGGCGGCATTCCGCCGGCACAGCGCGGCATGCCGCAGATCGAAGTCACGTTCGACATCGATGCCAACGGCATTCTGAATGTGACAGCGCACGACAAGGCCACGGGCAAAGACCAGAAGATCACCATCACGAGCTCTTCAGGTCTGAGCAAGGAAGAGGTTGAGCGTATGGCGAAGGACGCCGAAGCTCACGCGGCTGAGGACAAGGAACAGCGCGACGCAGTTGAGGCGCGCAACGGACTGGACTCGCTGGTCTACAACATCGAAAAGATGTTAAAGGAGAGCGGCGATAAGGTTGCGGCGAGCGATAAGACGGACGTCGAGTCAGCTCTGGCGGAATCGAAGGCTGTACTCGCGGGTACGCCTGACGCGGCCGAGCTAAATGCATCCAAGGAGAAGCTGACGGCTGCAAGCCATAAGCTGGCCGAAGCGATGTACAAGGCTGGCGCGACGCCGACGGACGGCGCAGCTGCACCGGATCAGCCGCAGGAGCAGGCGAAGCATGACGAAGGTGTAATCGATGC
>JANXWZ010000019.1 GCA_025350865.1 Rhodanobacteraceae bacterium | reverse complement strand
CGCCCGACTTTTACTCGCAGCAGTCGTCACCGATCTTTTATGAGAGTGCTGCGAATGGAAGCCTGTTTGCTCAAGACAGCTTTCGCATTCGTCCCAATTTGACCCTCAACTACGGTCTGCGCTGGGATTACGTCACTCCGTGGGCAGAGAAGTACCACCAGACGACGACCTTCGTTGCGGGCGTGCAGTCGGCAACCTTCCCTGGAGCTCCGCTCGGCTATCTGGTGCCCGGCGACCCACTTCCTGGCGGAGGTGTCATACCACCGGGGATTGCTCCTACGCCAAAGAACAATTTTTCGCCGCGCTTCGGGCTTGCCTATGCTCCGGCGTTTAGCGACGGACTGATTGGCAAGCTGACTGGTGGCCCAGGGAAGACAAGCATCCGGCTCGGCGGCGGACGCTTCTTCACGTCTCCGCAGGGCCTAACCGTTGCCTACCCAACTGGCAACCCGCCCTACGGTCTCACGTACACGAGCCCTGAATCGCCGGTCATGGAGACGCCGTTCATTGGCGCTCTTTCCGGTACGCAGTATGTCCAGCAGTTTCCCGTCAAAGTGCCTTCGTACAAGGTTTCGCCTACCAACCCCGACAATACGGTGGACTGGAGCCGGTACTACCCCATCAGCGGTGCCGGAAGCGTGTACTACAAAAACAAGACCAGCTACTCCATGCAATACACCCTTTCCATTGACCGGCAGATTGGCGCAAATTCACTATTCAGCATCGGCTACATCGGTTCGCTAGGGCGTCACCTGTTGACGGTGCATGGAGCGAATCCCGGAAAACCGGATCTTTGCCTGGGTCTCAGCCAGCCGTCGGAGGTCGCACCCGGCACGCCGACATGCGGACCCTTCGGAGAAAATCTCGTCTACACCCGTGCAAACGGCGAGATGGTCAATGGGACGCGGGGCCCTTTCCCAAACCAGATCGGCACCGACGCCTACTACGAGAACATGGGCAACTCGCACTACCACGGGCTCGAACTCACTCTGAAGCGGACGGCTGGGCCGTTGTCCTTCCTCGCCAGCTACACCTACTCGAAGTCCTACGATCAAACCTCAAGCATTCAGGAGCAGGTTGACCCATACGACTATCACCGGCTCGACGGCGTCTCGGCCTTTGACCTGAAACATAACTTCGTCGTCAGCTACAACTATGATCTGCCCTTGGATCGCTTCCTCAAGCCGAGCCGACTCACCAGCGGCTGGGCACTCTCCGGTATCACTCGCTTTGCAACTGGCGTACCGGTCACGTTTGCAAGCTTCGGCGACAACTATCTCGTACAGGTGCAGAACAATGGCGTGAATGCGACCAGCATCGACATGCCGAACTACGATGGCACCGGATACAAGATCAACCGCAACCCCCGCAACGGCAAGCCATACTTCAACAACCTTGCCTTCACCCCAAATGCCCTCGGTACACCGGGCAATACCAAGCGCCGCGCCTTTTATGGGCCAGGCATCGACAACTATGACATGGCTTTCCATAAGGTGACCAGCCTCTCGGAAGGCCGGGCCCTGGAGCTTCGTTTGGAGATGTTCAACGTCTTCAACCACGCGCAGTTTTACGGGGGCAACTCAGTTGACGGGAACATCGGCGATCAGGGTGGCACCTTTGGATATGTCACGAAAGCGGCCGATCCGCGCATCGGGCAAATTGCAGCAAAGTTTCGGTTTTAGCGGGCGGTGCGGGAGCCTTGGTCAAGTCTCCCGCATTCTTCGACTTCAGCATTGTGGAGAAAAAGATGATCGGTATCAATACATTTCAATTTGCCCTTCGACTATTTCTGGCAATCGGCATGGGTGCTTTGGTTGGATTGGAGCGCCAGTGGCGGCAGCGCATGGCTGGCACTCGCACCAACGCTCTTGTATCCGCTGGAGCGGCGGCCTTCGTCATGTGTGGGCTTCTGCTCGACAACGATCCATCGGCGCGAGGCCGGATCGTCTCCTATGTCGTCTCAGGAGTCGGCTTCCTCGGTGCCGGTGTCATCTTCAAAGACGGTGCCAACGTGCGCGGCCTCAATACCGCCGCGACCATCTGGTGTTCCGCTGCGATCGGTGCCTTGTCTGGACTAGGCTCATTGAATCTCGCGCTCGTCCTCACCGTCGGAGTGTTGCTAACGAATGTGGTTCTTCGTCCGCTCGCCTACCGTCTTCACCCCGTGCTTCCGGAGGCTACTCCAGTGGAAACGCTCTACGAGGTCCGGCTGACTTGCAAGGAGAGGGCTGCCAATCACATTCGTGCGTTGCTGCTTTCAACCATCGGCCACCTCCCGGTGACGCTCCAGTCCATACACGGCGAACAAGATGAGGTAAATGATCAAACCCACATCCGTGCCGAGATCACGACAGCGGGCAGAAACAACGAAGCACTTGAACAGGTGGTCGTTCGGCTCTCAATTGAAGACGATGTCTCAAACCTGAGCTGGTCCATCATTCAATCGGCAATGGAGTAGACCGATGAATGGGAAACCCCATCAATCAACGAGTGCTGCACTGGATCGTTCTTTTGCAAGTGCGCTGGAACTCATCATTCTTCAACAAAGGGCCGCTGCGGCTCGTGGAGCAATAAGTGACTTGATAGCCAAACTTATTGAGGAGCATTTGGAGAACTCTCCAACTTCCAACCGTGAACGATGCCGCTCGCGATGAAACTGCAGAGATGATCGACATCGTTCAAGGATATTTAACCTGACACCGCAATTATCCCGTCGATTATGCACGATTGATTGGCGTTTTTCGATCATAGGTGAATGTAGTCTGTTTCATCGTTTATGCAAGTCATTCAACGATGAATTCGGGTAACTAATACACGACACTGTTCCTATGCAACATCGTGATTATTTCTCGATGAACATAAAAATAAATGAAGTGAATGAGGAACTGAAGAAATAAGAAATAATGAGACTAAAATAGACGCAAAATTTGAGGCTGTGCATGTCTGCGAGGAATGCAAAACTCGTTATCGTCCCGATCAAGTAAGCGAGGATGTAAACGTCACTGGAGTCATCGAGTGCAAAGTATGTTCGCACATCGGCCCCCTTCATATTCTGATTCTCCCGCGCGAAAGCAATAGCTAATGGGCGAGACCTAGGCTTGACATTCGTGCGCTCCTTTAGACGGCGCACAAACCCTCGCAAAAACTCGCTGACCACACGTCCTTGACTATCCGACCTGCAAGCGAGGCGAGTCTCCAGCCTGAGTCCCTCAATGCACAGTGGCCTTATCGTAATGCCATTACGCGCGATTCTCCACGCACCAGCCTGGGTCAAAATGGCCACCCCGAGCCCTCTCAAAACGAACTGAGATGCATCCTCGGCGGTCATTACGTGATGGATCGACGTGCCGGGCTTCGTCGCCGGCCTAGCGGCCTTGCATAGCGCGTCGTAGAGCGTCGGATGGACGTGTCGCTCAAACAAGATGCAAGAGACACCTGCGAGGTCACTGTGATTCACTTCCGGCTTTAGTGCGAGATCGTCATCATCAAACATTGCGACGAAGAATGGTTGATCGGAGACCGTTGCAGCACTGATGCGTGGAGTCTCCGGCATCCCCGTAAGAAAGGCCATGTCCAGAGTTCCGTTCAACAGATCATGCGAGAGATCAGCCGCGAGTTTGCTGCACAGTTTGATCTTGAGGTTTGGGAAGAGCGGCAACCGAAACGAGAGCAGATTGCTTAGGAGATACGGGTCGGTATACGGCGACTTGCCAATATGAAGAGTAATCTCGCAATCTCGATTTGCCTCACGGGCAAGTTGAATTGCGCGCTCCGTATGCAACAAGGCTATTCGAGCCTCTTGGACAAACTTCTCACCCGCTAGCGTCAGTGAAACCTTGCGGCTGTCCCGGATGAACAGCGTCAGGCCCAGGAAGTTTTCCAGTGCTTGGATCTGTTTCGTTAGGGTCGATTGACCGACGTGGAGTTTTTGCGCTGCCCGGCAGAAGTTGAGTTCGTCCGCCAGAACCACCGCAGCACGCAACCATTTTGTGTCGAGATCAGCCATGGCCCCTCACGGAAGAAACCACTACGCAACTCTAGTACGATGCAGAGTCTTCCGGGGTGAGGTTGCCTATGAAATGAACATGGAGAAGCAAGTTAGGAATCTTGCGAGACTCGGAAAATCTACGACGCCGCGAATCTTGAACTATTCCATCTCGGAATAGCCATCGGCCAGAATTTCATTGGACAGTTTGGAGTGTCGGGAAGAAGTTTGAGGGTACGAGTACGGATTCTCACTTCAGAGGTTTCTCAATGACCGACGCGCAACTCAACTCAAGAACGCTATCGGGAGAACAACATGCTCTCAACACAGATGACCCTAGCGCGAACGGACGAGCTGCGCTAGACCCCTTGTACAAAAATAGTAAACACTTCCTGAACGCCGATGAAGCAGCGGAAGTTCTCCGAATGGATAGCCGAACTCTTGTGCGTTGGGCACGGCTTGGCCAAGTACCCGCACACCCTCTCGGCGAAGGGAAACGCAGGCTGTGGCGCTTCATCGAGACGGAGTTGATTTCTTGGCTTGCAGAGCGCGGAACACCCCTCAAGAAGCCTGTCGCTAATACAATGGATACAGCCATCAACGCTCATGCAAGGAGAACTGCATGAACCGTTTCCAACAAGGAAGTATCTTGAAGCTGAAACGCAAAAGCGGCCCGGATGTGTGGGTGTTTCGCTGGTATGACGAGTCCAGCGGGACGCGCACCTACAAGAAACGCACTCTCGGCACTGTGGCAGAGATGCCCCAGAAACGGGATGCGGAAAAAGCCGTGGCTTCCTTTCGCGCCAACATCAACACCGGGGTCAGGGTGCCGGAAACGGTATCAGACCTCATAGCCCACTATCTCAAACACGAACTGACGGCAGACAAGAAGGCATACGCGACCATTGAGGCGACAACGATCTATTTGGCTCGTCATGTCGGCCCAAATTGGGGAGCCAAGCATCTGTCAGACGTTCGGACCGTGGAAGTCGAGGAGTGGTTGCATTCGCTTGAGTACGCTCCTGCGACCAAGAGCAAAATCCGCAACATCATGTCGGCCTTGTTCAATCATGCCATCCGGCATGAGTGGATCAATCGGAACCCCATCACCAAGGTTCGGGCTTCCGCGAAACGTCTGCGGGAACCGGATGTATTGTCTCCAGGTGAATTCGCAGCCCTGCTTGAACAACTACCCCTTCGTGAAAAGACGATGGTAATGTTGGCTGGAAGCACCGGGCTGAGAAGGTCGGAGCTGGTTGCGCTGACATGGGGGAACATTGATCCGTTCCTGGTTCAGATCAATGTCGTTCGCTCTTGCGTTCGCAATCACTTCGGAGACACGAAGACCGAAGCCAGCCGCAAGCCGGTTCCGCTCCACGCATCCGTAATTGAGTGCCTTGACGAATGGAGACGAGTCTCGCCGTACAACGGCGACGGAGACTTCCTCTTTCCGTCGGTTCGGCTGGAGGGCAAGAAGCCCATCACGCCCGATATGGTGCTCAAGAAGGTCATCCGTCCGGCTCTCGTTCGAGCGGGAATCACGGACAAGGTGATCGGCTGGCACAGCTTCCGTCACTCTCTGGCAACCAACCTGAGAGCGGCAGGAGTTGACCTCAAGACCGCGCAGGAACTTCTTCGTCACGCTAATTCGCGGATCACGCTTGAGGTCTACACGAGAGCGATCTCTTCGACGAAACGGGAAGCCAATGATCGGGTGATGCAGATGATGTTGGAAGCGGGTCGGAAGACGATTTCAGCACCCTCGCCAGCACCCTCGCGCACCTTAACGGCGGCTTTGGAGATAGGCGTAATCACTGGCGAACTGAACTCTGAAACGCTCCCGAAAGGCGCTTTCTAATGTTCAGCACCCTCGCCAGCACCCTTTTTCGTGACTGTCACTTTGGTCTAGAGCCACAAACCCTTCATTTACTTGGGTTTAGTGGCGGGGACGACGGGGCTCGAACCCGCGACCTCTGCCGTGACAGGAAAGATGCCGTAGGTGAGAAAGTTGCGATGGCCGCGGTAGATCCCCTGGGCTTTGAGCTCATTGTAACCTGGTTCTCCTTCGATGGCGAGTAGCGGAATCAACCAGTAGGTGAAGGTCGCCCAGTTTGAACGCGTACCGACAGGAGAGTTGAAGGTGCCGTAGTTGTCGTGACTCCAAGTGGAGTTCGCAAGCTCATTGTGCCAGGCCGTCTTCTGCGGTGGGGTCAGATAGTTGTAAAGAAAGTAGTACAGATAACCAAAATCCTGCCCACCTGCCCCGCCGCTTACCGGTGCCGTGAGCGGGCCCGTGATGTGTTTAGCGGTACGGTCCGCTTCTCGTGCCGCCTGGTCATGCAACATCGCGGTATTTACTGCCTTCGCCAATTGCTCCGCGCCGACACGATCGTCGTCGATGAGACAACGCAAGGCATCGAGCGCGAAGACCGGCCAGATCGCGTTCGGGTCCACGCTCTGATCTCCTGCGGCCAGACGCTCGAATATACGGTTCGCCGGATTAAAAGGGCTGTCCTGGTCGTGGTAATACCAGAGTTTGACATTGCCGTGCGATCCGCGGTAGCTACCCTTCCACAGGTCCGGTTTGGCGTAGGCTGCGCTTTCGTCGTAGTGGCCGCGCAGGGCGGCTGAAAACGCAAGCAGATGGTTATACATGATCTGCCCGGAGCGCGACTGTTTCATGCGTGCTCGGAGGTCTGGAAGGTCGTCCGGCGTGAACAGAATTCTTGGATGAATACCCGGTGCCGGTGCCGGTCTCAGCGTGCGAAGGCCTTCAACCGAAAACTTGATGACCCTGGGGCCGAAGTCATCCGGCTTGAGATCTCCCCAATGAAGAATGCGTTGCTCTTTGGTTACAGGATCCCGTGAGTCGCTGTAGGAGGTGACCTGCCTGTCCGCAAAACTGGCGACGGAGGGACGCGGCTGTTGCGCAAGGCTTGACCCAGTAATAAAGGACGCTAGGGCGACGCCTGAAAGGATCTTAATTGTCAATGTTTACTCC
>JANXWZ010000172.1 GCA_025350865.1 Rhodanobacteraceae bacterium | reverse complement strand
CGGCACCGGAGCCTCCGGCGAGATCCGTTCCACCTCACCCAGAATGTACCGGTCCAGCATGATGTCCCCGACCACAAGAATCCTGATCTGGGAGAAGCCACTTTCGAGAAGATTGAGAACGGAATGGAGTTGAGGCAGCATGGTTGACTTGCTTTGAGGGTATCAGAGCGAAATGTACGTCGATCACGCGGCTGCGCAGGCATTGCGGGTCGATCAAACACCCGCAGCCGTATATGTTAATGACTTATACATTTGCAAGAAAGCAAAAGGGAAAGCTCCAATAGCAACTATTGTCAGTGCAAGCTCCGCTCACTTCAGAGTCAGGTTGACACGCCATGAGTCACGTCCAGTGCAGTCCGTACGTTGCCGCGCTTTTGATTGCTTCGCTCCTTCACCCTGCGACCATGACCGGGCAGAACCCTAAGCCTAAACGGGCGGTCGTGAATCAGGGATCGCAGCAGCCGCCGGCGACCGTAACCGCTGCCAACAAGCAGACTGTGCAGGCGGAAAAGGCAGTCACCAGCGGGAAGACATCTGCAGAAGTGATCGGGCAGGTCGGCGTTCCGCTGCCCAGCCCCGGCGGCGACTATATCACCTGCAAATTCACCTATCAGGAACTCCAGACCCTGATTGCGCCGGAACAGGTGATCACCCTCTCGCGGGCTGATGCCGACAACCTCGTCACTCGCGTGAGTGAGGCCCTGCGCAAACAACTGCTCGCTAATACAGTCACGCTGGAGTATTACAACGATGTACTAAAGCGTCTCACGATCAATGCGCTTGCTGGTATGCCGCCCTCCAAAGCCGTGGCGGCCATCGTGCAGGCTCTGGCTGATGCGAGCGCGGAACAGAAGACACAAAACACGAAACAACAAGCAAAAAACGACGCTGAAGCCGCTAAATCTGCTCAATCCCAGGCACAGCAGCAGCAAGTCCTGAGTGCGACCCAACAGAAAGTCTCCAATACCGATGCCCAGCGCAGAACGGCGCAATTGCAGTTCGCCCAGGCTACATCCGATTTGACCGCGGCCCAGAAGACGCTCGCGGACGCGGCTGTCTTGCTGGCGCAGAAACGGACACAGTTGAAGGCGGCACAGGACGCTCAGGCAAAGGGGCCGACGATAAAGCCGCAAACGCCGCCAGCCACTCCGGCTGCTCAACCGAACCCGGTTGCAACCGGCGCACCGGCAGATCCAGCGGCTCCAGCACCGGTCGCTGCGCAAGCTGCCGGAGCAGACCAACAGACCGTGTTGGATACCGCCGTATTCACCGCACAGGCCGCCGTATCCGCCGCCCAGACCGCCGTTCAAACCCAGACAGAAGCCGTCGCTTCCGCGACAGAAAAAAGAAACCTGGCGCAACGGGCGGCTAGCGCGTTCCAGACTCTATTCGAGATCGCTGTCCAGGACCAAAAGGCAGCGTCAGACGCCGCGGCGCAGGCTGACTTGCAGAAGACCAAGGAAGACACGGCCGCGGCCTCGTCCGCTGTCGTCGCCGCCGCACGAGACAGCATCAACCGGCTCATCAAGCCGGACGATATCGGCTGCGCCATATCCGTCATGACGTTCGAGGAGATGAAGCATGACTACGGACGCCTGATTGCCACCAACTACATCGGGATTCAGGTTGTCGTCCGCAATCTGAATCACGATCAGCCCTTCACGCTCCACGATGTGGAAATCGCCGTGAACACGGACCCGGGCGGAGACTTGCCTCGCTTCTTTTCCGGCAGGGACAAGCAGCTGGTGCGTTCGCTCACAGCGGCGCAAAGCGGTGTCGATCCGCGATTCCTCTTTGTGGAGGGCGCGACAATGATCGGCACCATCATGACCTCCGCCGCGGGGGTATTCGCGGGCGCTTTGGTGGATGCGGCAAGCGTCTACAACGGCGGCTTCGTCACCTCCCTGGACAAACTCTGGAAAAATACCAGCACGGACCAGCTCAACCTGCTGAACGATACAGGATTCTCCTCCAGTGCTCGGTCCCAGATGGTTGTGCCGAAGTCCGATTCCGTGATGTTCGTGACCTTTGTACCGGCAAAGCAATTCGCGGACGGCTGGTGGGCTCAGGATTGCGCGAAACGCACCCTGCTAGGCGTCAAAGACTTTTACATGCCTCCTCCTACAGCCGACAATCTATCCGCAATCGCGGACAGACTCGAGCAGGGGCAGCAGCTTCAAGAGGCTATACAAGCCGATTCCAGGCCTGACGCTGTGGCCGCCGAAGTGAAGCTGCTGGAAGCGCTGAAATCCGACCCGGCAATACAAAATACGCTCGGAGTCGCCGCGCTGAACCTTCTACAAGGCGACCGCCACGGCAATGCTGAGGTTTCGAGAGCGCTCGCGGCCTGCCGGGTGGCGGCCACTCCATGTGCGGATACAACACATGCAGGCGGCAGCTCCAGCGGAGGAAGTTGCAACAACGGTAGTTTTACCTTCGTCGATGCGCAATCACATCCGTATAAGTCCTGGTCACCCACATCTAAGCGGCTGTTCGAGGACCTTACCACGGTTATCGTGGCCGGAATCCATACGGTCGAACAAAATCAGCTTCGATTGACCCTCACTCATCTGGATTGCGGCTCCGATGATACTGGCAAGGTGGTGTTCAAGAAGGACGACAAGACCCTGTCCTGCACACTGACCGGCACGAACCTCGACAAGGTCAGCCTTCTGCGGTTGCGCAACTCCGCCGATGCGGGCGACCCGACCATCGCGGAAGGATCGGCGAGCGTTTCCGGGGGGGACAATACCACCGGCACGGCCATCTTCTCCGTGGATCGGCTCCACGCCTTGAATGGTGCCGACTACGCGGTAGCTGCCGTGGACAAGCAGGGGATAGAGTCCGTCACCAGCCAGGTGTTGCACTTCGACAACGGACCGTATGCAAGCTCCGTCACAACCGAAATCTCGTTGAAGACTCCGCCCACCCAGATCATCCTTCAGGGGGCACGGCTGTCCAAGGTCGACAGATTGTCTCTGGGCGCGTCCGGTGTACTCTTCTCTCCGGACTCCAGTTCTGTGCAAACCGACTCCCAACGAGTCTTCAAGGTTCCCACGGACCTCTCCAGCCTTGGCAGCGCTTCGACCTCCATCAGCGTAGCGCTGGTCTTTGCTGGGAAGTCCGACCCTGTCGCCACCGACCTAACGATCGCCCTCAAGCAGTAGATCCTGTTCAGGCTCGCACTCTCTTAATCCAGCACCGCCCGAACTTCTCCCGCCACCTCATCCACCGTAATGCTGGTCAAGCACTTCTTCTTCTCCACGACACAAGTCTCCAGCCCGCACCCCATGCAGTTCACCGGGTGGTAAATCACCCGATGCTGCGCACCATGCGGATACCACACGCGCGGAATATTCCGCGCCGCAAAGATCGCCACACAAGGCGTTCCCACGGTAGCCGCCAGGTGCATCGGGCCGGAATCATGGCCCAGGAACAGCTTCGCCCGCGCAAAACAAGCCGCACTCTCCCGCGGAGTCAGAGGCCCACACAAATTGATGACGGGGCCAGCCTCCCTCGCCGCGCGTCTCCAACCGTCCGCCGCGAATTCGCTGGCCTCACTCTCCTCCGGTGCGCCCATCAGCGCCAGTGCGTAGCCCGGATACATCCCACCCAGCCGCTCCAGCAACGCCCGCCAGTTTTCCCGGCCCCAATCCTTCGACTGCACCTTCGTCCCCACGCTCACCGCCAGCACCGGGCGCCCCCTTGCTGGCTTCAGAGCCTCTGTAGCGCGCGCCTGCTCGGCGGCGGTCAGCCGCAAATCCCAGGCCTCAGCCGTGTCGATCCGCGCATCGCCCAGCTCGGCAATATTCCGGGCCAGCCGCTCGTATTCCGGTTCGAGCGCGTTCGTCTCCGCCTGCAGCAGGTTCGACTGCATCACCTCCGTCAGCGGTACCCCGATCTGCTTTGAGATTCCACACAGCCGGAAGAACGTCGAGTCACGCCGCGCCGCGTCTACCCCGCGCACCGGTCCCAGGTACACCAGCACATCCGGCCGCCATCGTGCAATGCTCCACCACAGCGGGAGCAACACCCCCAGGCTGCGCGTCTTGATCGTGTAGCGCAGGTACCCGTGCACCAGCCCGTTTTCGGCCAGCACCGCCGCTGCTGCGGGAGCCTTTACGCTCACCGGGAAGTTGGTCAGCATCTTGCGTTCAGCATTCGGAAAGGCGCGAGCGATCAGGTGCAGCGCGGGCAGCGCCACCACCATATCGCCCAGGCTACCCAGCCTGTAGATCAGCACGCGCTCGATTTTCTTCCCCATTAAGTTATTCTGCGGTCTCCGCCGCGAACGGGCAAGCGCCGTGTTGTCTTTCTGGCAGCGACACAGAGTCACACCAACCACCGCCGTCATTCTGGCAAAGCCAGAATCTCCGTAGTTGCCTTTCTGGCGGCGACACACTCTCGCATAATTCGCCGTAGCTGTGAGCTGACAGCTCAAAGCTCACAGCTCATGTTTTGTTGCCCGAACAAATCCAAATGCAATTGCCATACCCCCGGCAACCACTCAAGCGACCATCAAAATCGTCCCTCTTGTTAGACTGAATCTCGTGTTCGATGCCAAGGCACTGACCCTCATCCACGATGAATCCACCCGCCGCCGCCACTGCGGCCAGAGCGACGCCACCCCTCCCGACGAGTTATCCCGCCTCGCACTCGCTCAGCATCGTGCCAACTTCGACCTCTGGCACGAAGAGGATAAGGCCCGCGACCCCAACGCCACCGACGCCTCCATCACCCACGTCAAGCATCAGATCGACAGCCTCAACCAGCAGCGCAACGATCTTGTCGAAAAGATCGACCTCGCTCTGCTCGCCGAGGCCGGACCCCAGAACGAATCCGCGCCCCTCCATTCCGAGACCCCCGGCCTCATCGTCGACCGCCTCTCCATCCTCGCATTGAAGATTTATCACACCGCCGAGGAAGCCCATCGGGACTCCGCCACAGAAGACCACCGCAAGCGCAATCTCGAGCGCCTTCGAATTCTGACCCAGCAGCGCGACGATCTTGCCACCTGTCTCGACGCTCTATGGCAGCAGATTCTTCGCGGGGAGCGCCGCTTCAGGCTCTACCGGCAGATGAAGATGTACAACGATCCTGACCTCAACCCGGTGCTCTACACCCGTTGCTCGTAACCCTCGTGCAGCCTGCATTTTGGCCGATGAACACTACAGTGCGGTGGGCAGCTATTGACCCGGCACACGCATGTGCGTATAAACCGGAGAGACTAGTCTCCCGCAATCAGGTTGTCTCATCGCCGTGTACACCGACTCTTACACACCGCCCAGGTAATTCTCTATGGCTCCAATCAAGTCTGCCGCTCCTGCCCCCGCGAAACGTGCCCCCCGCACGCTCAACGGAGCTGCGCCCGCCACGCAGGACGCCCATCGCGCCCAACTGATCAGCAGCTACGAGGCCGCGCTCCAGCTGATGCAGCAGGGCAAGTTCGACAAGGCTCACCAGGCCTTCGACAAGATGCTGCTCGCCAGCCCCGGTGACATGGTGGATCGCATCCGCATGTACATCAATGCCTGCGTCCAGCAGATCGCCAAAGGCAAGACCACCTTCTCCAGCCATGAAGAGCGCTACGATTACGCCATCTCGCTGCTGAACAACGGACATTACGAGGATGCCCGCCAGGAGTTCCACGCCATCCTCAGCGCAAACTCCTCAGCCGACTATGCCTTCTATGGCCTCGCCGTGCTCGCCAGCATGACCGGCGACTCGCACGAGTGCCTCGAACACCTCACCGAGGCTATCCGGCAGAACCCGCGCAACCGCATCCAGGCTCGCGCCGACTCTGACTTTCAGGACATGGCGGACGACCCCCGCTTCACCGACCTGCTCTATCCCGAGGTCTAGCAATGTCCGGTACTCCGCCCAACCGGTCCTCCGGCCAGCACCGCCGCGCCGAGTTGGACGGCTCCGTCCGCATCCCCGATCTCCGCGTCGTCGCCATCGGCGGCGGCACTGGCCTCTCCACCCTGTTGCGCGGCTTCAAACGCTTCGTGCCCAACCTCGCCGGTGAGCTGTCCGATCCGGACCTGCGCTGCTACATCTCCCAACTAGCCGCAGTAGTCACCGTCACCGACGACGGAGGCTCCTCCGGACGGCTCCGCGAAGACTTCAAGATGCTGCCCCCGGGCGACGTCCGCAACTGCATGGTCGCGCTCTCCGAGGACGAAGATCTCCTCGCCCAACTCTTTCAGTTCCGCTTCAATCAAGGCGAGCTCGAAGGCCACAGCTTCGGCAATCTCTTCGTCGCCGCCCTGACCAGCATCACCGGAGACTTCGCCCAGGCCGTCCAGATGTCGTCGCAGATCCTTGCGACTCGGGGCTACATCTTCCCCGCCACCAACCAGAACGTCACCCTCTCGGCCTACATGGACGATGGCTCCATCGTCCACGGCGAAACCAACATCACCGCCAGCCTCCGCCGCATCGTCGAGCTGACCATGGACCCGCCGAACGCCCAGCCGCTCCCCGAAACTCTGGAGGCCATCGCCTGCGCCGACCTGGTTACCCTCGGCCCCGGCTCGCTCTACACCTCGCTGATCACCAACCTGCTCGTGCGCTCCATCCCGGAAGCGCTAGCCGCCACCCGCGCCACCCGCGTCTTCGTCTGCAACCTGATGACGCAGGCCAACGAGAGCATCGGCCTCACTGCGTCGCAACACATCTCTCGCATCAATCAGCATGCCCACGGCGTAAACCTGCCCCTGTTCGACTACGCCCTGATCAACACCGCACCCATCTCACCCGAGCTGCTCGAAAAATACGCTCTCGAAGGCCAGACCCCAATCGAGCCGGACCTCGACGCCATCCGCATCCTCGGAGTTCAGCCCATCACCGGAAAATTTCTACACGAGGGCGACGTCCTTCGCCATGACCACGATAAAGTCGCCGACGTAGCCCTGCAACTTGCCCTCCACCGGAAGCGCTAGACCCCCGATATTGCAATTTGTGATCGTAATATTGCAATTTGTGATTCAACGGTTACCCATGCCCTACCTCACCGTTCCATTTCCTTGCGTGCGGCGTCACACTCAAGCACATGGGAGCTTCGGTTGCAAACTCGACTCGTACGGTGACTATCACTCTGCCCGAGGATGTCACTCAGATGATCGAACAAATGTGCACGGAGGAAAATGTAGACATGCTGGAGATATTGCAGCGGGCCTTCCGGTCTTTACAAATCGACCGTATGCACCGCTCTCTGGAGGCTGGCCGACCGCAAGCGTCCCGGGACGAGATTGACCAACTCGAGCAACGTCAGATGGACGAGGTGAATGCCGTGATTAAGCAGTTACGCCGTCAGGATGAGCAGGAGCGGCGAACTGCATGAAACAATTACCGTCTTCGACTCTGGCGTTTGGTCCTCCGCAATGCACTTTCGCGGCATTCCGCTCGACGCGCTCGATCTTGCCTTCTCGACTGACGCATCGTAACGAGCAGCTACATCCGTAAGGAAACCGGACGCACTCTGGCATGGAAATACAGCTGGGACCCCGTCGCTGTACGCCAGTTCATGAACGGATACGTTCGCAACGCCAGCGACGTCTACGTTACGGGTCATCTGACAGGCGTCTGTCGCGATCCGAAGGACGATCAAATCCTCGAATGCGCTCTTAACGCGAAAGCTCAGATACTCGTCACCGGAGACAATGACCTTTTTACCCTTGATCCTTTCCGAGGGCTCAAAATCGTCAAGCCGCGAGCCTACTGCGAGGATACGGCAAAACTACGACGCACCTAATACGACAAGCCCTTGGGTCTCAACGGTCCGCTTCAACTGTCCGCAAGCCGCATAGATGTCTCTTCCGCGCGGCCGCCGCGTAAATGACGGGATTCCACCCTCTACCAACATCGTGTGAAAGCGATCCGCCGCCTCCTGTGAAGGCTGTTGATACGCGATCCCCGGCCCCGGATTCCACACGATCAGGTTCACCTTAGCCTTCATCCCCTTTAGCAGCGCCAGGACCTCGCGCGCATGTTCCGGCTGATCGTTCACCCCGCTCAGCAGTACGTACTCGAAGGTGACATACTCGCGCTTGCCCAGCGGAATCGAGTTCACTGCATCGAGCAGCGCCTGGATGTTCCACTTGCGCGTTATCGGCATAATTTCCGCGCGCACCGTATCGTTTGAGGCGTTCAGGCTCAACGCCAGTTTGGGCCGCACTGGCTCCTGCGCATAACGGCGGATGGCCGGCTCAATCCCGCTGGTCGAGACGGTCATCCGAGCCGTGGCAATCCCCATCTCGCCATTCAGGATCCGCACCGCGTCCATGAATGAGTCGTAGTTCAGGAACGGCTCGCCCATGCCCATAAACACCAGGTTGATGCGATCGGGATTTCCCTGCCCCTTCGTACTCCCCACCGCGACGTCATGCCGATTCAGCACCGCAGCTACCTGCCCGGCGATCTCCCCCGCCGTCAGGTTCCGCTTCTGCCCGAGCTTAGCGGTCAGGCAGAACTGGCAGTTGACCGCGCAGCCCACCTGGCTCGAAACGCAAATCGTCGCTCTCTTAAACCTCTTGTCATCCTTCGCCGCAGGCGGAGGACCTGCTTCTTCCTCTTCCGCCCCGTCGCCGTCCGGCATCCAGACAGTCTCGACCGTCTCCCCATCGGCCAGCCTGACCAGATACCGCTCTGTCCCGTCGACTGACTTGGCGGTTTGTGCAAGCTCCGGTTGGCCGACCACCCAACCGGCTTCTGAAAGCTGCGCCCGTAACGCTGCCGTCAGCGTTGTAATTTCATCCAGCGTCGCAGCCCGCTGACGATAGAGTCCATCCGCAAGCTGCTTTGCCCGATACGGCTTCTGCCCGAGGCTCGCCATCACCTCCGTCAGTTGCCCCACCGTCATCCCAAAAAGCGCTCGCGTCTCCATCACTCCAGCCATCTCCCCAGTTTACGCGGTCCATTGGAAGCAGATCTTAAACCCGTCGGAATCCTTCAGGTACATCTGCTTCATCCCGTACGGCGCAACCTTCGGCTTCCGCACCTCGATTCCCTTGCCCCGCAGTTCCTCATAAGCGGCATCCACATCCGGACACCCGATGTAGAGGCAACAATCCCCATGCCCGCGCAGCCGCGCAGCATCCTCCACGGCAGGCCGCTGCTCGTCGAACTCATACGCCGTATTCAGCATCAACTCGGCGTCCCCATGCCGCAGCCAGACCCAGTGGAAGCGATCCGCGCCGCCCAGCGCCGGGGACGTGCTCTTTACCTCAAACCCCAGCACGTCACGGTAGAACCGGATCGATCTCGGCATATCATAAACCTCGAAGTAAGGACACAAACCGCGCACGTCGATCGCCATCGCAGCACCTCTCTCCCAGCATTATGAAACAATGTTGGTTGAAGGAGCCGCATGTCCGCAACCCTGCTCGACCCCGAACCCGCACTCAAAACGCAACACCCGGCCCGCAACATCCGCCGCACGGTACTTCCCAACGGCCTGCTGGTCCTGACCGAGTCCATGCCGCACATGCGCTCCGTCTCCATGGGGGCGTGGATCAACTCCGGTTCCCGTGACGAAGCTGCCTTGGAGAATGGAATCTCCCACTTCGTCGAGCACATGGTCTTCAAGGGCACCACCACGCGCTCGGCGCAGGATATCGCCCGCGAAGTCGACTCCATCGGCGGCAACCTCGACGCCTTCACCGGCAAGGAATCTGTCTGTTTCAACATCAAGGTGCTCGACCAGAACATGCCCCCGGCGCTCGACGTTCTCTCAGACCTCGTGCTGCATCCGAAATTTTCGCAATCCGACCTGGAACGCGAGCAGGGCGTCATCCTCGAAGAGATCAAGATGGACGAGGACAACCCGGACTACCTGGTCCACGAGACTTTTACGCAGAATTTCTGGAAGAATCACCCGCTCGGCCGGCCCATCCTCGGCACCGTCAAGACCGTCGCGAGCTTTGACCAGGACTCCGTCTTCGACCACCACCGCCGCCGCTTCACGCCGGAAAATATCGTCTTCTCGGCTGCCGGGCATCTCCAGCATGACGACTTTCTGGCCCTCGTCGAGGCCAAATTCGGCGGCCTCGCACCTGGCACCGGCCGAGCGATCGACCAGGAGACCCACCCCGCCACGACCGCGCACATTACCCTTAAGAAAAAGCGCTCCCTCGAACAGGTGCAGATGTGCCTCGGGGTGCCCGCGCCTCCGGTCCACTCGCCGGACCGCTTCGCGCTTTACCTTCTCAGTTCCATCCTGGGGGGCGGCATGAGCTCGCGTTTGTTTGAGAGCGTCCGCGAAAACGAGGGCCTGGCCTACTCGATCTACTCCGAGCTAAGCCCCTTCCGCGACGCCGGTGCGCTCTCCATCTACGCTGGCATGTCGCTCGACAAGACGGATCGCGTGCTCGACCTAACCCTTGTCGAACTTCGCCGTCTCAAACACGAAGCGGCCGCCGAGACCGAACTCAAGCGAGCGAAAGATCAGATGAAGTCGAACATTGTTCTCGGCCTCGAAAGCTCGTCCAGCCGTATGAACAACCTCGCCCGCCAGCAGATGTACTTCGGCCGTTTCTTCACCGTGGACGAGATCGAAACGGAGATCGACCGCATCACCCCGGCCGAGATTCAGCGTCTGGCCAACGAACTGTTCCAACCGGAGCTGATTGCCCTGACGCTGCTCGGCAATCTCGGGCCCATGAAGATCGACCGCAGCCGCCTCGCCTGTTGAACGTTCTGCTAAAGTTTTATCCAGCGAAGCCGTAGGAGAAGACGGGACCAAAATGAAGACTCTGAAACAGCAACTCCGCAACGACGAAGGCTTTACCCTCATCGAACTCCTGATCGTCATGTCGATCATTCTGATCCTCGTCACCCTCGCCATCCCGCAGTACAACAAGGTGAAGAAGACGACCAATCAGACGTCGGCGATTGCCTCGATGAAGGCCATCCACGCCGCCGAGATCCAGTACAACCAGGACTACCCGCAGCAAGGCTACAGCTGCACCCTCGCGTCGCTCGGCGGCCCTGCAACCGGCGCGCCCAGCGCTCAGAACGCGCAGGTGCTCGACCCCGGCCTGTCCCTGGGCTCTAAAGCCGGCTACATCTTCAACGTGACCAACTGCACCAAACAGACCGTTGGCAGCACGGATATGTTCACCGGCTACCAGGTCACCGCCGTGCCAATCACAGTCAACAAGACGGGGGACCTTGGCTACTGCATGGACGAAAACGGCCTGATCAAAACCGACCCGACCGGCGGCACCAACTGCACCCAGTCCGCACAGTAATGACTACACCAAAAGGTGCCCCATGTTCGTCGCAGGCTTCACCGCGGAGAACATGGGGTTACACATCTCTAGCCGCCGTGGTCCTCGCTATTCCGCTTGCCGCCCAGACCCTGCCGCCCTCAAACCAGATTCCGCCTCCTCCCAACCTCGCCAAAATCGTAGACGACCACTACAACCACCTGAAATCCCTCCGCTGCCGCTACGTGGAGAGCTACTCCGGCATGGGGATTACGCGCTTTGAGTACGGCACCCTGACCCTGAAGAAGCCGGGCCTCATGCGCTGGTCCTACGACAAGCCGACCGGCAAGGTCTTCATCCTTGACGGCAAATTCGCGTGGTTCTACACCCCCGGCGACGCGCAGGTGCAGCGCATCCCCGCCAAGCAGATGGACGACCTGCGGACCCCGCTCCGGCTCCTTCTCGGCCACACCCAGCTCACCAAAGAGCTCGACAAAATCGAGGTGGTCGCGGAAGGTCCCAACATCTTTCGCATCACCGGCGTGCCCAAAGGCATGGAGGCCCGGGTCAAGCGCCTGACGCTCCACGTCAGCGCCACCGGTCGCATCTCGCAGATGAAGCTTGAAGAGATCGACGGCTCGACAACCGAGTTCACCTTCACCGACATGACCGAAAACATTCCAGCCGCCGACAAAGATTTCAAGTTCACCCCACCACCCGGCGTCACGGTCGTCAACGGAACACAACCGATCTAGGAGCGCTTGCCATCCTTAGCGAAGTGGCTAGCGAAAGTTGCGAGAAATGCCCCCCGAAAACTGAGCCAATCCCGAAAAGCAAGGCGTTACGGGAACAGAGTTGATCAATGGCGGGATAAAAACAGGCAAGATTTGACCCCGCATTGTTTCTATCCAGTTCTTGAACCCTTCAGTCCCCGTAACGCCTTGCTCGCCGAACCACCCCTGCAACCAGCGTTGCAACGCCTATCAGCTAAGATTGACGTAGTTCCTACACCCAATCTCCGCACGATTTGCCTTGCGAAAGGACAGCCGACCGCCGTGACTTCCCCGACCCTCTCCGCCGTCCCACAGACCCTCTCCACCACCGATTTTGAAGCTTCTGTCCACGCGCTCTCCCCCCGAATCGCCATCTTCGATTGCGACGGGACGCTGTGGTCCGGCGACGCTGGGTCCGCCTTTATGCAGTGGACGATCGAAACCGGCCTGCTTTCCCGCACGTCGATCGACTGGCTCGACGGCCGCTACCGCAAATACAAGCGCGGCGAGGTGTCAGAACTCGCCATCTGCGGCGAGATGGTCCAGGTGTACCAGGGCCTGCGTGAAACCGAAGTCCGCCGCGCCGCAGCCGACTTCTTCCTGGCCAAAATCGAACGCAACATCTTCCCCGAGATGCAGCGCCTGATCGCCGAACTGCTGCGCGACGGGGTTGAAATCTGGGCCGTCAGCTCGACCAACGACTGGGTGATCGAAGAAGGCATCAAGCGGTTCGGCATCCCCGCTGACCGAGTTCTCGCCGCACGGGTAGAGATCGTGGCGGGGCTGGTCACGGACCGCATCATCGACATTCCAACCGACCAGGGCAAGGTGGATTCCCTGCTCCGTGCGGGTATAGCTCACCCGGACGCGGTCTTCGGAAACTCCGTCCACGATGCGGCTATGCTGGCGATCGCGCGCCGCGCCTTCCCGGTGAACCCCTCACCCGAACTGTCTGAGCGCAGCGCCAACGAGGGCTGGCCGGTTTACTTTCCGGCTTCCGTCCGCCCCGTGTGAGTCGTTCGGCAGGCGGGATTCGCGTCCAATTGCACCGAAACTGCGTCTAAGTGTAAGAGCGGATGAAAGAGCCGATACGGAACCTTGACCGCCGCGTTACCCCGCCACCCCCGAAGCCGACAAGGCTCGTGGTCGCGGCTCTGATTCTGCGTCCCGGCTCGTCCGACGCTCCCGGAGCGAGCGAAGTCCTGATCTGTCAGCGCAAACCCGATCAACCCATGTCGCTGAAGTGGGAATTTCCCGGCGGTAAGGTGGAAGATGGGGAGACTTCCAAGCAGGCGCTCACCCGGGAATTGAACGAAGAACTCGGGATCGACGCCGTCATCGGACGCCGCGTGATCGGTCTGCGCCACCGCTACCGCAACGGCGGGATGATCGACCTGCAGTTTTTCGAGGTCAACAAGTTTTCCGGTGACATCGAAAACCGCATCTTCAACGACGTCCGCTGGTCTCCTCTGATGAACCTGCCGGATTACGATTTTCTGGCGGCAGACCTGGGCCTAATCCGCGATTTATCCGAAGGCAAGCTGCTGTAGGGCAAGTGCGGAACGCGGATAAGACGGACAGACCGGATTCAGACGGATAAGAACAAGAACGGACAAAGACTTATTCCTACAAAGACATCGTTTGCCGTCCTCCGTATCTATCCCGTTCTTATCCCACTTATCCGCGTTAAAGCTTTGGCTCGTTCTACTTGCCCGTCAGTGAATTCCAGACCATTACCAGCGATAGACCAATCACGACCGCGGCCGTCACCCAGGCGAGCACATCGAACCACCGTCGATTTGTATACTTCCCCATCAGCTCATGCTTGTTGATCAGTCGCAGCATGAAGATCATCACGACCGGCAGCAGCACTCCGTTGAGCACCTGCGACAGGATCGCCACCTGGATCATCGGGAAATTCGGGATGAGCACCATCCCTGCTCCAAACGCGATGAGCAACGTGTAGAACCAGTAGAAGAACGGTGCTTCAGAGAAGGTCTTGTCCAGCCCGCTCTCGAACCCCATGCCCTCGCACACGGTATAGGCCGTAGACAGCGGCAGAATCGACGCCGCGAACAGCGACGCGTTGAAGAGCCCGGCGGCGAACAGGATGAACGCAAACCGTCCAGCCAGTGGCTTCATCGCCTGGGCGGCCGTGGCTGCATCGGGTATGTCCTTAATTCCATGGGTGAACAGGGTAGCCGCGCAGGCCACGATGATGAACCACGCCACGACGTCCGTAAAGATCGATCCAACGATAACGTCCAGCCGCGAGGTCTTATACTGCTTGACCGTGATGCCCTTGTCGACGATGGAAGCCTGAAGGTAGAACTGCATCCACGGCGCGATGGTCGTGCCCACCAGCGCGACCGTCATGTAGACGTAGGGCTTCTCGTGCCATACACTCCTCGGCGGCAGCAGGAAGGTCTGGGTGATCGCCGTATGCCAGTTAGGCTGGCTCAACACTCCTGCGATGATGTACGCGATATAGAAGACGCTGGCGAGTAGGAAGACCTTCTCGACCTTCTTGTAATCGCCCTTTACTACGAGAAACCACACCAGAACCGCGCACATCGGGACCGAGATAAAGCGCGAAATATGGAACAACTCGGTACTCTCGGCGATGCCGGTAAACTCCGTAATCACGTTGGTGAAGTTGACGAACACCAGCAGGACCAGCATCACAAACGTCATGCGCAGCCCGAACTCTTCGCGGATAAGGTCGCTGAGGCCCTTGCCGGTGACGGCGCCCATGCGCGCACACATCTCCTGCACCACGATCAGCGCGAGGGTGATCGGAATCATCGTCCACAGGAGCGAGTAGCCGTACTGTGCGCCGGCTTGCGAGTACGTGAAGATGCCGCCAGCGTCGTTATCGACGTTCGCGGTAATGAATCCCGGCCCTAATACGGCCAGGATCATGAAGATTCGAATTCGCCAGACCCGCCACCAGGAGCTCAAGGGATTCCCCTCTAGCCAGACTACCCCAGTCGTCCGGCTCGAATCCGTTCCACCTGCTCCAGGATGAGTTCTACCTGATGATCGTTGTGATACCCGTCCCGCACCGCGCGCCGCTGCCCCGCCGCCGCGATCCGGTTGCGCGCAGCCTCGTCGGGCAGGTAGCGCTCGATTTTCGCCTTCAACTCGTCGAATCCGGAGAAGAAAACTGCCTCTTCATCTTCCGCGAACTTCCGCTGGTGCCCCTCACTACGTTCCGCCAGCAGGAAGCCTCCGCAAGCTGCAATCTCGAAGCTCTTGTGCGTGTATTCGTCCTGATTCGACCGGGTGAGGAAGCTGAGATTAACCTTCGACCGCCAGATGGCCTCGCGATACTCCTTCTCATACAGCTCGCCGAGCCGGAATATTCTTGCGTAGTGCTCCGGCGATAACGCCCGCTCCCACTGCCTCGGATTGCCGGAGATGAGGACAGGCAGCCCCGCATCGCTGAGCCTGGCCAGGGTGTCGGCGCGGTCGTCGTAGGGTGTGCCGATAAACGAAACCTGGCGATTCCGATCAGCGTCCGGCACGGGAGAGTCCGGGGGAAAGTGGATCGTCTGCTCGTATGCCGTCTGCACCTTCATCACGTGTTTCGCGCCACGCGACGTGTAGTCCGGTATGCTAACGTCGCGCTGGGTCACGTGGAGGTCGAAGTACGGAATGTCTTGCTTGTACAGCCGCCAGCCGGGGTCTTTGCGCGGTCCAAACGCATTGTCGATCATGTAGCTGACCGATGGAATCCCCATCGCGGTGAGCTTCTTTAGAGTCTTGGGCTGCAGCAGTAGAATCTTGTCAGCCCAGAAGAGATCGGGGTTTTCCTGCTCGGCAAATCGCATCACGTCCCGATTGAGGCGCTCCGCCTCCGGCCCCATCGCAAGCCGGAAGGCCACCTTCTGGAGCAACGGATTCTTCAGGACATATTCGCGGGGATCGAGCGTGACGACTGTATGGCCAAGCCGCTCCAGCGCCAGCCGCCGAAACAAGCTTGAAGTGCCACCTGCCTGCTCGCCCGCATACAAAATCTTCATTCCACCCAGAATACCCTTACTTGGTGCGCAGCCACGCAATCACGTTCTCGGCGTGCACAACGCCTACCAGCACCTTCTGGTCATCCAGCACCGGCAGACAGCGCAGGTTGTACTTGTCGAATAACTCCGCGACCTTTCGGCTATTCGCGTCCAGACCCGAGCTGACCATGTGACCTTCGCTAAGTTCCTTCAGCAATGTCGCGCGGTCCGTCAGCAGCAGTCTGGACAGCGCCACCACACCCTCCATCCGGCCGCCGCCATCCACCAAAAAGACGTCGGTCACGGAGTCCAGGTCGCCCTCGAATGCCTTCAGCGCGACCATCGCATCTTCAACCGTCCCGGCACCCGCCAGCGCGACAAACTCCGAAGTCATCAGCCCTGCTGCCGAGTCGGCTTCGTACTCTAGCAATTCCTCGACGTCGTGGCGTTCCTTCTCACCCATCTCCTCGAGAATTGCGTCTGACCGCTCCTCGGGCAGCGCCGACAGCAGGTCTGCTGCTGCGCCTGGATCCATTTCCTCGATGATCCCGGCCAGCCGCTCCGAGTCGATCGACTCGATCAGCCGCTTCTGCGTCTTCAGGTCGACCTCTTCCAAAGCCTCGGCCGCAACCTCTTCGTCGAGACTCGAGAACAACGCCTCCCGCTCCGCCGGAGCCAGCTCCTCGAGGATGTCGGCCAGGTCGGAGGGGTGCATGCTCGCCAGCTTCTCCTGTTCGATCTTCAACCGTACTCGCCGCGCCGGATCGCGATCAATCAAATCCACAAAGTCCCATGGGATCACGGCAGCCCGAATCCGGGAGGAAATGCCCGCCACCGCCGACTCCGGTAACCCCTTCAGCAGGCGTCGAGCCGCCCCGCGCATTCCGACCTCAACCTCTGCGATGCGCAGCGCCAACCCGGTCTCAGGCGTCTCCCACACCATATCGACATCGTTCACGCGGACAACTTTGTGGCCGTGGACGTCGATAATCTGCTGATCGAGGAGGTCGCGCTCGAGCAAGAGGAAGTCGTCGCCCGCGTCCATGACGCGCGCTGTCCCACCCACCACCATTTTCAACTGCCCGGTCGCGTCGCGCTCCAGCGAGGCAATCGGCACCAGGGACGGCTTATCCTTGCGCCTCGCAGTCGCCAGCCGCACCACCAGTGCTTCGACTCGTGACGAATCTGTCAGGGGAGCTACGGCAAACTCGCGCACATGCCCGAACGCACGCCCCTCGGCATCGAGGACCGACGTTCCCATGAGGGCTGAAACACTCGTTCTGTGGTTGCTGGCCGTGCTCATAGCTCGCCCTCGGTAAAAGACGAAACGTACGCAATGCTCGCAGAGTAGAAGATGGAACGATCGCAAGGGAAGACTATTCTTCCCTTGCGATCAGTGCTGCATCCCCTTTGCAAACTCTGCGAACGCTTACTTGTTGAAGTCCACCTTGGGGGCGGTCTTCGAAGCCGCGTCTGCCGCGTAGTATTCCGTCTTCGGCTGATACCCGGCGATCCCGGCCCAGATGCTGTTCGGGAACTGCTCGATCAGCACGTTGTAGTCGTGGATGGCGATGTTGTAACGGCGGCGCGCGACGGCAATCCGGTTTTCGGTCCCAGCGAGTTCGTCCCGCAGAGCCGTAAACTGCGCGCTGCTCTTCAGGTCCGGATAGTTCTCCTGCATGCGCATCAACGGGAGCAGTGCGACGTTCAGCCGGTCGTTTGCAGCCAGCTTCTCCTCAGGCGACTTTGCCGTCATCAGGCCGGCGCGTGCGTTCGCGATCGCGGTCAGGATGCTCTCTTCAACCTTCGCGTACCCCTTCACCGTCTCCACGAGGTTCGGAATCAGATCCGCCCGGCGCTGCAGGTCGACGTCAATATTTCCCAGCGCCAGCGGAATGTCGTTCGACTTCGCCACCATCTGATTCTTCGAGGACACGTAGCTTCCGCCGACAAACAGCAGCACCACGATAAACACCGCAACTGCACCCAACCCAACCCAAAGACCCTTCATGGTTCCTCCAAAATTCTGTCCAGCCGATTATCTCAAACAACCTCTACATACTCGCCAAAACTCTGCGTGGTTCCATACTCAAAAATCCCGCGAAGCTCCGCCGCCGCCTGAACCACCACCGCCCACCCCTCCAAATCCTCCGCCGCCGTCGTCATCTCGACCGCCGCGGCCGCCACCGCCGCCTCCACCCATCAAGCTGAATATCAGGTAGATCGCCCACCCGAGATGCCCCGTACGGATGAGGATGAGAATGAGAATGACGAAAAATACGCCGAGGATGATCTGGCCCATCCCCAGCTTCTGCGGAGCCGCCGCCTCGCGATGGTAGCGATGCACCACCGGCGTCAGCGCGACGCCTTTGTCCGCGGCGATCACATCCGCCAGACCCTGCGTAATGGTCATCAGAGCCTGGTTGTAGTCGCCGGATCGGGCCAAAGGCACCGCCGGATCGAGAATCCGACCGACCTTCGCATCAGGCAGAATCCCTTCCAACCCGTACCCGGTTTCCACCTTCAGACGCTTCGGGTCGAGAGACAGAATGACCAGCGCACTGCGGTCCACGCCTTTCTTGCCGATCTTCCACTTCTCTTCGAGCGCAGTTGCAAACTCCTCGACGCTCATGCCATCGTCCAGGGTCTTGACCGTCACCACTACCAGATCGGCCTCGGCCTGGTTGTGCACCTGGGCGCATAAATCTTCAATCGCGCGAGCCTCTTCCGGATTCAGGACATGGGCGAAGTCATTGACGTAGGTGGTCGGCATCGGCAGGTCCGCCGGCTTTTGCGCGGACAGACTGGCCCCGGCGAGAACCGCCATCAACAAAACGAAATAACGTGTCAACCGTGCCATCGCCCAACCCATAGGTCAAGTCTACGCCGCATGGAAAAGGGGACGCTGTGATCTGCGTCCCCCTGACCCGAGCTTACGTTTCCAGCTATGCCAGACCGCGGTTATAGGTTTACCGGCTGCACCGGCGCAGGCGGCATCTTGTGTGCCGACGGGAGCCCCAACGCGACGGCCGCTTTATTTACCAGGAACAGGTGCGTCGCAATCACCTTTTCTTGATTTGAGATTGCATCCTTCAACTGCGGATCGGTCGTCTGCGTCACTTCGGTGCGGAATTCGTGCAGATCTTTGCGGTGCACCTTCAGCGTGTAGGTGACGTACTCCTTGTCGAAGCTGTCGCCGGACAGAGCGCTCAGCTTGTCGAACTCCTCCTGATCCATCTTGTTCATCTTGGTGGGCGTCCGCACCCCAAGCTCATCGGCCACCGGCGCCATATCGCCGCCGAGCAGGGTGTGGTCATCGACCATCTTCTGACCCAGCTTTTTCACGTCTTCGCTGGACGCCTTTTGCGCGGCCAGCTGTCCGAACTGGACCACGCCGAAGCCACCTTCGGTTGCCTTACGCACAAAAATCTTGTCCCGCATCAAACCCGCATCCACGCCGCCGGAGGTGTTGGCGCTGAGATCCGGCTGGCTGAGGGTTGCGACCTGACTGGGAACCGGATTTTGAGCACCGCTTGAAGCCGGGGCCTGGGCGAACAACGACAGCGGCGCAGACAAGGCGGCCGCCAAAAGGGTGTACTTCTGTCTATCGGTCATGTTCGCTCCTCAAAGTTCAGACTTCAACTGCCCACAACCATACGCCTGTTACGAAACGTTTGTTGTGCCCACCAGACCTCCGGGTTGTCTCCGGTGGATCTCAGGGAGGCACTGTATCCTGTTCGCTGGAGCAATGACAAGCATGATGTCGCCCGAACCGATCCGTTTCGATGCCGAATCCGATACCATCGCAGCCCCCGCCCGGTCCGCCATCCAGCCGCCGACCGCGCCCCGCATCCCTGCCCCCACCCTGATCCACGGCCACACCCTCGCCGACGACTACGCCTGGATGCGCGACAAAACGTCGCCTGAGGTTCTCGCCTACCTTCACGCCGAGAACGCCTACACCGACGCCATCATGGGCCCGACAAAGGACTTGCAGGCCGAACTCTACGGAGAAATGCTCTCTCACATCAAGGAGACGGACGAATCCGTACCCTACCCGGACCAGGGCTGGCTCTACTGGACCCGCACCATCGAAGGCAGCCAGTACCCGATCTACTGTCGTCGCGTCGCCGCGTCGGGGAGCCCGGAGACGACTTTGCTCGACGTCAACGAACTCGCCAAAGGGCAGCAATATATGTCGCTTGGAGCGATGGCCGTCAGCCCGGACGGCAACCTGCTCGCGTACACCACGGATAACACCGGCTTCCGGCAGTACACGCTGCACATCCGCAACCTTTCCGCAGGCTTCGACCTCCCGGATACCGCCGAGCGCGTTGGCTCCGTGGTCTGGGCGGCAGACTCCGCCACGCTGCTCTACACCACCGAGGACGAGACCACCAAGCGCCACGACCGGGCGTTCCGCCATGTGACAGGAACATCCGAACACGTCCAGGTATTTGAGGAATTAGACGAGCGCTTCAACGTAGGTTTCGGCCAGTCCCGCGACCGGAAGTACATCTTCCTCGAAGCCGGCAGCCACACCACCAGCGAGTCGCGTTACCTGCCCTCCGCCACCCCCTTCGCCGAGTTCACCCTCATCGCCCCGCGCGTCGACGATCAGGAATACTACGTCGACCATCGTGACGATCTTTTCTACATCCGCACCAACGACCAGACCAAGAACTTCCGCCTCGTCACCGCGCCTGTCGCAACGCCGGACCGCGACCACTGGCGCGAAGTCTTCCGTGGCGAAGACGACATCCCGCTCGAAGACTTCGACCTCTTCCAATCCTTCTGCGTCCTGACCGAGCGCAAGGCGGGGTTGCCGACCCTGGCGGTCTACCCGCTTACCGGCCACCCCGTCCGCGACTTCGGCAACACGCCGCGAGAGATCGCCTTCCCCGAACCGGCCTACTCGGCGGCCGCCAACAACAACCGCGAATTCGACGCCTCCCACTTCCGCTACAGCTACCAGTCGCTTGTCTCGCCACCCTCGGTGTACGACTACAACGTGGCTACGGGGCAATCCACGCTGCTGAAGCGGCAGGAAGTTCCGGGCGGCTTCAACCCCGACGACTACGCCTCGGAACGCCTGTGGATCGAGGCCGCCGATAAGGTGATGATCCCCGTCTCACTGGTCTACCGACGCAATATGTTCCACAACCGGCGCGTCTCCGACAACGGCGAATCCCAGAACCCGCTCTATGTCTATGGCTATGGCAGCTATGGGTACGCTCTCCCGGTGGGCTTCTCGCCCACCCGCCTGACGCTGTTGGATCGCGGCTTCATCGTCGCCTACGCCCACATCCGCGGCGGGGGCGAGTTGGGCGACAAGTGGCACGACGCGGGTAAGATGCGCGACAAGCTGAACACCTTCACCGACTTCATCACGGTAATCGAAACCCTTCTGCGCGAGGGCTACGGCAACCGGGACCGCGTCGCCATCGAAGGCGGCAGCGCTGGTGGACTACTGATGGGCGCGGTCGTCAACCAGCGCCCCGAACTCTTCCACGCCGTCCTCTCCCACGTCCCGTTCGTCGATGTGATGAACACGATGCTGGACGCCTCGCTGCCCCTCACAGTTGCCGAGTACGAGGAGTGGGGCAATCCCAATGAGCCGGACGACTTCGCGTACATGCACAGCTATTCGCCTTATGAGAATCTGGACAGCATCAACCCCGAGTTCATCCCGGCGATGCTGGTGAAGACCAGCCTCAACGACTCGCAGGTGATGTACTGGGAGCCAGCGAAGTATGTCGCCAAGCTCCGGACCATCAAGCGGAATGACACGCCGCTACTGCTGCATATCAATATGGAAGCAGGGCATGGAGGGGCTTCAGGACGCTACGATTATTTGAAGGAGATTGCGTTCGACCATGCGTTTTTGCTGACGCAGTTAGGGGTCGAAGGCTAACCTCGGGTGGCCCATCCTCGACCGACAGTCTCATCGTCGGGCAGGGTGGGGTAGCGAGCCTACGGCTAGACCGTCTTCTCTTCCCAACCCCGATTTCCCTTGCCCTCGCTCCCAACCTCCGGCATCCTTACGACATGCCCACAATCTCACGCCGCGATTTCACGCGCCTTTTGTCGACTGCGCTCGCCGCCACCGCCACCCTCCCGCATGGTCGAGCCTGGGCCGCCGCCCTCGAAAATGCCGCGTATGAAGACGACAAGCTGGTCCTGCTCTCGCTCACCGAAGCTTCAGCTCGGATCCACGCAAAGACGGTCACCTCCACGCAGCTCGTTCAGGCGATGCTTGCCCGCATCGCCATCTACCAGCCCAAGGTGAACGCCTACATCACCGTCATGGCGACCAGCGCGCTGGCGCAGGCCGCAGTGCTCGACGCCGAAGCCAAAGCCGGCAAGTTCCGGGGCCCGCTCCACGGCATCCCCATCTCGCTGAAAGACAACATCGACACTGCCGGTACCCGCACCACCGCCGCCAGCCCGATGTTCAAAGACCGCATCCCGACTGAAGACGCCGACATCGTCACCCGCCTGAAGAAGGCCGGCGCCGTCATCCTTGGCAAACTTAACCTGCACGAGTTCGCGGTCGGCTGCACGGGCGACGTCTCGTACTTCGGGCCCACGCGCAATCCGTGGTCGCTCGACCGGGTCTCCGGAGGCTCCTCGGCGGGGTCTGGTGCCGCGCTCTCCGCCGACCTCTGCTACGGCGCGCTGGGCACGGATACCGGCGGCAGCATACGCGTACCCTCAGCCTGGTGCGGCATCGTCGGGTTGAAGCCCACCGTCGGCCTGGTCTCGATCCGTGGCATTATCCCCTGCTCTGCGCCGCTCGATCACTGCGGCCCCATGGCGCGAACGGTCGAAGACGCCGCCCTGATGCTGAACAGCATGACCGGCTACGACCCGCTCGACATTTACTCCGTCGATCATCCCGCTGAAGACTACGTCGCGGGAATGAAGCAGCCGGTGAGTAAATTCCGCCTCGGCCTGCCCGATTCGTTCTACGACCACATCGACCCCGAGGTCGAACCCGCCATCACAGCCGCTATCGCGGTGCTCACCAAGCTCACGGCGGGCGTGACCAGCCATGCGCCGCTGCTTGCAATCCCACCGGCGATTGGGGATCTCGGAGAGGCAGACGCGTACCACGCCGACCTCGTGCAGAAGTACGGCAACAACTACATGCCGCCGACCCGCACCCGCATGAACACTCCCGGAACTCCCGGTTCGCGCCCCGTCTCCACCGCCGCCGAAAGCGGCAAGGCGCACGAAAACCTCGCCACCATCCGCCGCGTCATCGACTCGGGCTTCAACGGCTTCGACCTCGCCATCGTCCCGACCGTCCGTTACCTGCCGCCCAAGATCAACTCGTCCCTGGCGCTTGAAATGGCGGGCAGCACGCGCAAGCTGAAGGTCTACGAGTTCTTCGAGGGATCGTCCCCATGCGGCAACACGTCACCCTTCGACGGGTATGGCATTCCCGCCATCTCGATCCCGTGCGGCTTTTCCAAGTCTGGAATGCCCGTTGGGCTGATGATCGCCGGCCCGCACTTTACGGAGTCTAAGGTGCTCGCGCTGGCTTACGCCTACCAGCAAGCCACTGAGTGGCACCTCAAAAAGCCCCCGCTCACTCCGGAGATGGCCGTCCCACCCATCAAGGAAGGCACGGACACTCCCGCCGACAAGAAGGAACCGACCCCACCGCCCTCTTAGCTAAGAGCGAATTTCGCGAAGGTGTGCCCCGCCAAAGGGACAACTACGGAGATTCTGGCTTCGCCAGAATGACGGCGGCGGTTGCTTCGCCGGTGCAGCATCATGGAATTCGGTCTAAGAGGCGCGCTTCTCGGCGGCTTCGCAGAGCTTGGCCAGTCGCTTCTGCCTTGCTTCCGGAGCCTGGTAGTAAAACACCGCCAGCAACTCGCTCCGGCGCTGAGCCGCCGTCATCTTGCCCCAGCCGGTGCGAGCTTTGGGGCGTGCCCGGAACGCTGCTTCGAGCATCGGCGGCAGCTCGACCTCGGCTTCCATCGTCGCGAGCAGGCGCTCGGCCATCTGCTCGGCGCGCCTCATCCGCGCCTCGTCGCTCTTCACGCCGAGGATCCACTTGCCGATCTCGCGCCGGGTGTACTCGGTCATGCCGTCGTACCACTCGCGCAGACCTTCGGCCTCGTCCAGCAGAACGGCCAGTTCGTCTGGCAGTTCAGCGTCCCGCGGTTCAAGGTCTGGCGCCAGAACGAATTCGGCACAGCTCCCCAGCCCGATACCCGC
>JANXWZ010000142.1 GCA_025350865.1 Rhodanobacteraceae bacterium | reverse complement strand
AGGACTGATTACTGTTGGTCCGCTGATGATGAACCTGCGCATGCGCGGGACTTGCCGGCTGACGACGCGGAGCGTGGGGCGGATTGTGAAGGCGATCGCGCAGAGCCGGGGGCTGCCGGCGGATGTGCATCCGCATACGCTAAGGCATGCGTTTGGGACGCACATGCTGGAGGAGGGGGCCGATCTAAGGGCGATCCAGGAGATGCTTGGGCACGAGCGTCTGTCGACGACGCAACGGTACACGCAGTTGTCGGCGAAACAGGTGCAGGATGTTTATGAGAAGAGTCATCCGCGGGCTTTGTAGCGGGCATGAGCTTCATCCAAGTTATGTCAACAGGAAAGTTGGTTAGCCGTAGTCCGCCAACAAAAGTTGGTTAGCCGTAGTCCGCCAACATACGATTGGCTGCATGAAGCAAGCACAGATTCGCGCGCGTTCGACAGAGGGGAGGGATGCGCTCCTCGGCTTTTTGATTGTTGTGGTGCTGAACATCCTCATCATCGTGGACCCGTGGCACTTCATAAAAACGAGATGGCCAGCGCTGCAAGTACTGGAGACGATCGTCGCAGTTGTTGTCGCGATTTTTGCGTTGTGTATTTTGGGGGCGATCCTCCAGGCCGCATATGTCGGTTTTTTGCCTACAATGCACTCCCTGGTTGAATGGCACCGCAAACGTGCGGAAAAGCAAGACGCGATGATGGTTCCTCGCAAGGCGTATGTGCCAGCAACCTTCTCATCTAACCTCCGAAGTGATCTCTTTATGGCGGCCCGCTTATTGCTCTGGGGTGTCCTCGGTCTGAGCATCCTGTGGGGCATCCGGGCTTGTAGCAAAGCGATCGTCAAACCTGATCGCCATCTCCCCGCCTATTACGAGCCTAACCCCTGAGTAGTGCCCGGCCACTGCTCTCAAGTTGCCGCAACTTGTGCCCTGTGCGATTTCTGCGTGCCTCATCGATCTGCGCGACTTGAAACCAGCAATGCCGCTTTCCCTCCGTGGCGCGGTCCTGGCCATCCTCACAGCGATCGGCCTACATTCCAGGAGCTTGGCAGCCCCGTGATACTCTTCTGGGTGCCAATTCGAGAGACTTGGACAAAGGAGGGTATCGAAATGTTTCAAGCTGAACATCTGGAACTAAGATTCAAGGTCAAGGAAGGTATTGGGAATGTCTGGATCGATGCGGAGCCGCAGTCGGAAAATGGCGGAATCCCGTTCGGAATCGCTGGAATGGGATTAACGCTGTATACCACTAGCACATCGGAAGCGGAACGAATTGCGGATTTCTTCAACAATAATGTTAATCAAGTTTTTTTCGTAAAGGAGGGGACAAAATGCATGGAGTAACCGTTGGTAGCGAGGTTGTACTTGTTATATGTCCAAATGGACATAATTTCCCTTTAGCTAGGGTTGAGGGGGACAACATTGGACCAGTAATTCAGGAGGTTATCTGTCCAACGTGTCAGAACCGATTTCAACAATACATGCCGTTCCACGCGGTCGTCACCTCTCTATCTCATCGGCCAATCCGCTTTTAATGGTAAGTGGCGCATTTATAACGGACATGGAATTTCGGGGGGTATGGGACGTATTGCCTGCTGGTTGCGATCTGCAAGGGGCGGGTGGGTTTTCACGTACCCGACGGCCCGGGGCTAAAGCCCCAGTGTTGGGTGGCCTGTATTCGTGGGGCTAAAGCCCCACGCTAATCCGAATGACTAGGGGACGAACCTGGCGTAGATGAGCCAGCAAAGGACAGCACCGAACGTGGCGAGGACGAGGCCGGCGGTGCGCCTCTTATAGACGAAGAAGATAAGCAGAAGCCCGGTGAGCGATACAAGGCCGAGCAGGATGGCGCTGGCGTCTACGACGAGTGACCAGGCTTTGCCGGTGTTGCGGCCGCGGTGGAGGTCGTTCATCAGTTCGAGGGTGCCGTTGCTGGTTTCGGTCAGGTCGTAGTGGTTGGTGGTGCGGTCGATGAAGGCGTCGCCGGCGTAGCTGGGGCCTTTGAAGGAGACCTGGATCTGCTGGTCGTCGACGCGGAAGTCGGCGAGGGTGCCGCGAATGTGGTGGGTCTGGAGGAGGTGGTCGACGATGGCGATTTGGTCGGGGTCGCCGGTGGAGGGGCGGAGCCACTGGTGGGGCATTTCGCCCTTGGACTCGACCACGTTGGGTTTGCCGGGGAAGAGGTCGACGTGGTTCAGGGTGAAGCCGGTGAAGGCGAAGAAGAAGACGACAGCGAAGGATGCCATCGAGAGATAGATATGCAGCCAGCGGGAGACGATGGCGGTGCGGCGGCGCAGGTGGACGCGCCAGGAGATTGGCGTCGGCGGCGTAACGGCACGCCGCCGAGCGAACTCATTGACGACTGGATCGCGGTCGAGGGGTGTGGGGTCGGTGTGCGGGGGCTTTTGCGGAATTGGATTGCTCCGGTTGGGTGAGTAGAGGGGCCCGAGGCTAAAGCCCGTCGAATTTTGCGGGTGTTGGTTGTCCGGACTAAAGTCCAGACCTACCTTAGAAGCAAAAACGTTGGCTGCTCGATTTATTGCTCATGGGCACCGTAGTCGAGGGAGCCTGCAACGACTTCCGTGTTGCCGGGGAGGGTGAACTGCTGGGGTTTGCGGCCGTCGAAGTCGATCTCCTGGCGCATGAGGCCGTACGTTCCGTGTTCGCGGGCGGCTTCGATGAAGACGGTGTATTTGCCGGGTGCGACGGGCTTGCCGGCGTTGTCCAGGCCGTTCCAGCGGAGGCTGTATTTGCCGGCGGATCGGGTGGCGGAGGTGGTGCTGACGATCTGGGTGACGTCCATGGTGTTCAGGTTGGCGTCGTGGTAGTAGGTACGGAGCTCGTTGATCCAACGCGGCTTGCCGGCCCACAGCGCGACCGTCTTGACCGCGTTGTGGTTGGCATCTTCAACCCAGACGGCGACGTAGGGCCGGTGGAAGCGGGGCGAGTCGGGCGTGGCAAGTTCGAAGTTGATCAGCAGGTCGAGCTTAGCGGAGGGAGCGGCGGCTTTCTTCTGTTGCGGCACGGAGAAGGCGGCGGGCTGTAGGTGGCCGGTTTCGAGTTTAGCCCAGCCGGGGCTGGCGATGGTGCGGCCGGAGGCGGTGACGAGCAGGTAGTCGACGTTGCGGAGACGGGCGGCGAGGGCCTTGCTCTGCGCGGGTGTCATGACGGAGAAGGCGGTGGCAAGAGCGCCGGCTTCGCTTGCATCGGGGGCAATGACTGTAGAAGACAAGATGGATTCGGCGGTCTGACCAGTGCGGGGATCGATGATATGCGAGAAGTGGCGGCCGGCGATGTCGACGCCGCGACGGTACGCGCCGCTGGTGGCGACGGTGCGGTTGGCAACCTGGATGGTATCGAGCGGCGGATCGTTTTCGGCGTCGGCGCGGGGGTTGGCGACGGCAATCTGTTGCTTCATCTGGCCCTGAAGGACGATATCGCCACCCATGTTGAGCGAGACGCCCGTGGCTCCGGCGGCAAGGGCGGCGGAGGCGGAGTGGCCGGTGATGTAGCTCTTGGCGAAGCTGTTGAGGGCGATTGGCGCGTCGTCCAGATGGGTGGCGGTTCCGGCGGCGCGGTCGACGGACCAGTGCGGCTGCTGCATGGATTTCACGGCAGCGGTCAGCTCGGCATTAGTGGGCTGGCGGTGTTCGGCTTCAGCGGTCTTCCAGACGCGGACTGCCGTTTCGGCGGAGGCGTCCAGCGCGCCGCCGGTCTGTTGGCGCCACGCGTCGAAGAGGGAGAGCACGTCCAGAAGCTCGGGCGAGACCTTCACCGGAGTGTTTCGCGTTTTGATCCAGCGCGAGAACTCGCTGGTGGGCTGCCACGCGCTGAGGAGGTCGTTTTCGCGGTCGATCTCGGCGAGCGCGGCGGCTTCGGCCTTGTCGGCGGCGGCGGAGTCGGGGGCGCGGAACTTCATTTCGAGCGAGGTGCCGAGGACGTTTTCGTACTGGCGAGTGTAGAGCTGGGTCACGGGGGATTGCGCGGTGAGTTGAGTGGCTGCGGCGAGGATGGTCAGGAGAGCGGCAGTCAGATGTGCGGCTTTGGTCAGCGAGTTCATGGGCGGTCTTTCCTCGTGTGTCTGTGATGTCAGACGTGATGAGTACAGGATAAGTTTGGGAGATGAAGAGAAGCTGAGAGTCAGAACTGGAAGTAGAGGAAGCGGGTTTGGCCGTCGAGCAGCAGGACGGAGATGCAGAAGATGGCTGCGACGGCGAAGCTCCACAGCATCGTGACACGCCATTTAAGGGCGGGAAAGAGGCTCGGCATGCGAAGCTGCCCATGAGGAAGCTGGCCCAGGATCTCCTGCGTGTTGGGGGTTCCCCAGACGATGAAGAAACATACTGAGATGGCGACCAGGGCCTTGGTTGCGCTGCCCAGGAAGGCGGAGGTCGAGGGAAGCTCGGCGAGGTAGGGGAAGGCGTGGAAGGCGGGGCCGTGGTGGAGGCCGATCATGGTGCCGAGGACGTAGGTGGCGTCATGGACGTTGGCGGCACGGAAGAAAACCTGGCTGAGGATGAAGCCGAGGAAGGTCAGGGCGACCATGAAGGCAGGCGGAACTTTGCGATGGAGGGGATGGCCTTGCGGGGTGAGGAATCGCCAGGCGTGGTTGATGGTGATGTACAGGCCGTGCAGCAGTCCGAAGACGATGAACTGAAGACCAGCGCCGTGCCAGATGCCGGCGATCAACATGCTGAGCAGAACGGGGAAGGCGACCATCTGGGCGAAGCCCTCGGGGGTGCCCATGGCTTTGCGGCTGACTTTTTTGCCGGCGTCGATGCGGTGGCTGTTCACCATGCGGAGGATCGGGGTGAAGAGGTATTCGGTGATGTAGCGCGAGAGGGTCATGTGCCAGCGCTGCCAGAACTCTATGAAGCCCTGCGCCTTGTAGGGGGAATCGAAGTTGAGCGGGAAGGTGATGCCGAACATGCGGGCTAGTCCGAGTGCCATGTCGGAGTAGCCGGAGAAATCGAAGTAGAGCTGGAAGTTGTAGCAGATGGCACCGATCCACGCGGTCGCGAAGCCTGCGCTGTGCGGGTGGGCGTAGAGGATGTCGGTCATGGGGCCGAGGCGATCGGCGATCATCACCTTTTTGGCGAAGCCGAGGACGAACCAGGTGAGGCCGACGGAGAAGTCGTCGGAATGGATGCCGCGGATGCGCCCCTCTTCGAGCTGAGGCATCAGTTCACGCGGATGGATGATGGGGCCGGCGATGAGATGCGGGAAGAGCGTGACGAAAACGGAGTAGGGCAGGATGCCCTGCCGCTGCGCGATGCCCTGACGAAGGTCGATCAGGTAGGCGATCTGGGTGAAGGTGAAGAAGGAGATGCCGAGGGGCAGGATGACATCCACGAAGCCGTGGTTGAGGACGCCGTGGATGTGGAGAAAGTTGAGGACGGGAAAGAGGTACTTGAAGTACATCAGCAGCGCGAGATTGGCGACGATTGCGATGGTCAGCCAGCGGCCCTGGGCCTCATCGGAGCGGCCTTCTCCCAGGCGTTGGGAGAAGAGAAAGTTCATCAGGATGGAGCCGCAAAGCAGGACAAGGTAAGCGGGATTCCAGTAGCCGTAAAAGAAGAGCGAAGTGAGCGTGAGCCACGAGAGCATGGCGTTGCGGCCGAAGCGGCTGAGGAGCTGGTAGCCGATCAGCGATGCGGGCAGGAAGAGGAAGAGGAATTCGTTGGAGACGAAGAGCACTGGTCAGTTCCCCCCGGTGGGCTGGGAGAGGGCGACGATCTGGTCGGCGATCATGTTGGAGATGAGGTCGATCCCGGCCTTGTTGGCATGCAGATGGCCGTCTGTGGTGTAGGCGGAGATAGGGATGGTACGGTAGGGCTTGTTATCGATGACGGTGCCCAGATGCTGATCGAAGTAGGGCAGGTTTGGATCGCATGGCGAGGTTGGAGTTGCGTCGATCAGCACTTTGGTCCCACCGTCGGAGTAGCGACGGCGGAGGTCCGCTGCCCAGGTCGGGTCGGGAGGTACGCGGTAGTCGGAGAACATGTCGCAGGAGGTTCGGGTGGTCTCCGGGATTGGCAGTCTTCCGGCGTACTCGTCGCGAACGTGGCGTGTCGACTCCGGGAACGGTTTGGCGCGCATGTGGCCGAGGGTGAGCCGCATGCCGGTCTCAGTCCAGGTCAGCGTTTCGATGGGATGTGAGGCGAGCATCAGCGCCGCTTTCAGATGGGGCTGGCGCTCGATGAGATAGGAGATGCCCTCGAAGGTGGAGACACCGGCGCTCCAGCTTGCGGGCTGGTTGAGCGCGTTTGGGGCGTAGAGAAAGACGATGTAGCGGGGACGCGGGTTGTGGGCGAGGAAGTCGTCCACGAGCACGGTGTGATTGATGAGGCTGATGCCGGCGTACTCCGCGATGTTGCAGGCTGAGAGGCCGGTGCGTTGCTCAAGGATACCGGGGTCAACCCCGATCATCGCGGTGGAGTCGCCGTAGACGAGGATGTCGCAGCGGCGATTTTGGAGCGTGTCTGCGTAGCCGATGTTTGCGATGTAGGTGCTGCCGGAACGCATCTCGAACCAGCGCGTGGGGACCACGATAAACGCGGTGAACAGCATGGCGACGGGGAGGCAAAGAATCGGGAGGAGATACCGCCAATTCGCACGCCGTTGTTCGGGAGTGAGAGGCGAGACCGGATTGGGGTCGGAAGTTGAGCTCATGAGGTCAGATTTAGGCCGATGTCGAGCGGAATCCGGTTCTTCCAGTATGCCACAGGGAGGTGGCTGACCAGGGGTTTACGGGCCCAGAGGAAATGACTTTGGGAACCGCTCCTGAGCCGTTCCGATGTTGTACACTCAGCCAAACACACACACTGAATGACGGGCCATTACGTGGATCGAGGAGCCTTATGACTGCTGCGACTATCCCTGCGGACTTGTCTGCCGCGAACGCTGCCGCCGACGTTTACGACGATGTTTCGCCGGAGTGGTCGCTGGCGGCGAAAGTCGCGTTTCGGTTCAGCTTTCTGTACCTGATGCTCTACATGTTTTGCAACGGCAACGTGACGGTGTTCACCGTCCTGCAGCCGTTTCCGGCGGTCGACAAGTGGATGACGTGGGTGTTGTTTACACCATTCAGCCTGTTCACCCAGTGGTGGGGTGTGAAGGCTCTCCACCTGACGGGGATGGCAGCGCAGTGGCATCGCGATGGCAGTGGGGATACAGCGTTGAATTACCTGCTGTGCGTCACGTTCTTCGCCGTGGCGGTGGTGGGGACGGCGGTGTGGTCTGCGCTTGATCGAAAGCGACGAGACTACCGGACGCTGTATGCGTGGCTGCGATTCTTTCTGCGACTGAATGTTGGGATTGGGATGCTGCAGTACGGGTTCTACAAGGTGTTTCCGATCCAGATGCAGCCGCCGAGCATGGCGGTGCTGAATGAGCCGGTGGGCAATATGTCGCCAATGACACTGCTGTGGACGATGCTGGGATTTTCGCCCGTCTACGAGCGCGTGTGTGGCGCCGCCGAGGTGATTGGCGGGCTGTTGATTCTGATCCGGCCGACGGCGCTTGTGGGGGCTCTGGTCAGCGCATTTGTGATGACAAATGTGGTGCTGTACAACCTGTTCTTCGACGTGCCCGTAAAGCTTTACGCGATTCATGTGTTGCTGATGGCGGGGTTTGTCATGCTGCCGGACCTGAAGCCGCTGTGGTCTTTCTTTGTGATGAATCGGGCGGCGAAGCTGGAGGGGGAGTGGGCTCCGCCGGCTCGGACGCCGAACATGCGGAAGGGTATGGCCATTGGCGAGGTGGTGTTTCTGGCTTTGATGCTATTGAGCTATCTCAAATTCGATGGAGATCGATACAGCGCATACACAGCGTCGGTCCGACCGGCGCCGATTATGGGGATGTGGGCGCTGGATGCTGGTTCTTCGGTGCCGATGACGGTGGGTGGAGTGCCATGGGGAGAGATTTCGATCGACAACCTGACGCGTGGGATGGCGCGGTCGCCTGACGGACAGTTGTGGCGGATGTATCTGACCTACGACGAGAAGCAACACACGCTGGGGATGACGAGCAGAGGCGGTGGCGGCGCGGTGAAGTATGGCTGGCAGGTTCCGGATGCCGATCACATGGTGCTGAGTACGAGTGGAAACGGCGCGATGACGATGACGTTTCATCGGGTGCCTACGCCGAAGGAATATCCGCTGCTGACGCGGGGATTCCATATGGTGAATGAGTGGGGGCTGGAGCGGTGAGGGTTTTGTGCATGCGAACAGCAAAATGCAACCGCTGATCCCTAGCGGGATGACAAACACAAAGTTGAGTTAGTGGAGAGCGCGGAGGCGTTCGAGGACTTCGTTGCTGGGGGCGGAGTTTTCGAGGGCTTCGCGGGCCGGCTTGCTGCCGTCGGCGATTTGATCGAAGAGATAGTCGATGGCTAGGCCTTGCCGTGTGAGAGCCAGGGCGGTTAGTAGCGTGCTGCGGAAGTCTGGGTCGCGGGTGCGCATGTGGGTGGCTATCAGCAGCGTGGCGGCGGCTTCGGTGCGGGTTTCGGCGATGGCGAAGGCGGCTTCGGAGGCGGTGTCGTCGGGGGCTTCCGGGCGCAGGTAGCGAGCGACCCAGGGGAGTGCGCTGGGGCCTTCGAGTCGCAGGACGCCGGAGTAGCAGGCGCCGAGGAGTTCGGGTTCGTCGGAGGCCAGCTCGGCGCGCAGGCGGAGTAACAGCGCGGAGGCGTCGGTGCCTATCTGCTCTACGGCGCGGACGGCGTTGACGCGGACGGAGAGTTGCGGGTCGGCGAAGAGCGGCAGCAAGTGGGTGAGGACAAGTGTATTCGAGAGGCCGCGGCATTGGACGAGAGCGAGGGCGCAGAGACCGCGCAAAGCCGTTGCGGCATCGTCGGTAAAGCCCGGTTGGAAGGTCCGCATACCTTGCAGGAAGATTTCGGGTTCCTGATATTCCATCGCCGCGAGGGCTTTGGCGATGTCAGTCTTGGCCCAGCAGTTGGGGTCGGACTTGTTGGGGTCGGTGGCGAAGCGGGCAAACGCCGCTACGAGATCTTCGGTGAGCGCGCGGTGGTCGTGGGCGGGGACGAGTTTGGCGGCCTTGGCTACGATGAAGTTGTTGCGGTTGGTGAGGGCTTTGCGGAGCGGAGCTTCGGTGGTGGCGGGGTCGGCGTTGCGGAGGGATTCGAGTTGGGCGAGTTCGGCGTCGAAGCCTCGGGCGGTGGCCATAGGGGAAGGATAGACGAGAACTCAGTAGCGGGAACCCACTCATCGCGAAAGACAACGGCGCGATGAATGGGGCACGGATTCGTCTTGATGAGAGCTAGAAGCCGTAATTTTTTTGCCGAAGGGCGGACTTGTACTCGTCTCGGGCCTTCTTTGCGGTCGCTTCCGCGTCGATGGCTGCCAGGTTCGCGGCGTCCCATCTTTCCATCGCGACCATGGAGTGGTCTTCGTTGGCGAGCGCCTCTTCGGCTTTGATCGCGACGATCCAGGCGTCTATGGCGTGCTTGTAGGCGGCGAGCAGTTCGTCAAAGTTTTCCATACAGGAAACCTAGGCTCGGCGTTGGGTCAAGTCAATGAGTCCCAGGGTAGTTTCATGGAAGATTGACGGGTATAGCGAGCTGCATACGGGCGTAAAGGTTTTGCAGCATCCGGATGGTGTGGGCGGCCTCTTCGGGGTCGGGAGTTTCGGTGTCGTCGTTCCAGCCGCTTTGCTCGCCCTTGCCGTTGAGCTGGACGACAACGCCGTCGCGGCGCGAGAGCACGCCGAGGAAGTCGAAGTAGACACCACATTGGATCTCGGGCTGCGGGGGGAGCCAGCCGATCTGGCCGCGTACTGGAATAAGGGAGTCGTCGCCGAAGAGCTTGCGGGCGGCGTAGCCGGTGCAGTGCAGGATGACGGGCTGGGGAAGCGAGGCAAACTCTGTGGGCGAGTGGAATTCGCGCAGGACGATGCGGCCGTCGTGGCGCTGGAACTCTTCGGTGAGGTGCTGGGCGAGCCCCGTGATATTGAACATCATCTCGGAGCGTTGCCGGACCCACGGCAGGGGGAAGGGGTGGGTGCCGGGGCCGAAGTCGGCGACAGGGCCGTTAAGATCGGCGATGCGGCTTTGGTAGTTGACGAAGCCGATCGGATCCTGGTCGATAAGCTGCTGCTCGAAGACGTTGGGCTCCGGATTGGAGAGGTAGAAGCGGTCGGTGAACTCGATGGGATGTTCGGGGAGGTTGAGGAACGTCTGGTGCATGGCGAAAGTCGCGCGTGCCATGGTCTCCCACAGGTCTCCGAAGGCGGCTGTGGCCGAGTCGCGCAGCGCGATACGGGAAAACGGGGTGTAAGAGCCGGTGGCATTGAACGAGCGCGTGGCGTTGGGGAGGTCTTTGGCGTAGATGGTGACGGATTTGGCACCGGCGCGTTGGGCGAGGATGGCGGCCGTGATGCCGAGGGCTCCGCAGCCGATGATGGCGACGTCGGTCTGCGAGGGATCGCGGCCGGCGAGGGCGAGGTCCAGCGCAACCTGGCCCGATCCCCACGAGAGCGACCATCCGGCGCCGCCGTGTCCGTAGTTGTGGACGACCAGCTTATCGCCCACCTTTTCGGCTTCGATACGGGGGCCGATGGCGCGGAAGGGGCGGGTGCAAACGGTGATCTTGGTGATGCGGTCGAATTCGGCGGAGAAGGGCGCGAGATGCGGAAAGGTATCGGGCATGGGGCGATGCGAGTCCTCAGTAGCGCGGAATGGTTGGGTCGATGGTGCGGGACCATTGGTCGATTCCGCCGGCGAGCGACTGCGTGTTTTCAAAGCCCTGGTTGCGGAGCCACATCGTCACCGAGAGCGAGCGCGCACCGTGATGGCAGAGGACCACGTAGGACTGATCGGGGTCAAGCTCGGCGTGGGCGCGGGAGGTGAACTCGGACATGGGGATGAGGGTTGCACCAGGGATAAATGCGGTTTCAGCCTCCCAGGGCTCGCGGACGTCGAGCAGAGTAGGGGCGTTGGTGCGGTCTTCACGGAGTTTGAGGTAGGCTTCCGGGGTGATTTCGGGTTCAAGCATAGGAACAGGATAAATGGTGCGAGAACCGATGGCTCGGAATCGAGGTACAGGGCAGCGGGATTCGCCGCTACGGCTTTATGTCTTCGAAGCGTTGGTTGCCGATGGGGTATTTGCGCCAGTCCTTGTAGTCGAAGTGCCACCATTCTGTGGGGTTGATCTCGAAGCCTTGCTTGACCATGGCGGCGCGGAGGATGGCTCGGCGGTGACGCTCGTGTTCAGTGCCTCCGGAATAGTTGGCGTAGGCGTGGTCGGTCATCTCGTCGTAGCCGCTGGGCATGGCGACTTCCTGGCCGGTCTTGAGGTCGAAAAGAGAGAGGTCGATGGCGCAGCCGCGGTTATGGCGCGAGCCGGCTTTGGGATCGGCGACGAATTGCTTCTGGTTGTTGGGGGTGGCGTTCCAGAAGATTTTGGTGACGTACCAGGGACGGTAGCCGTCGTGGATGATAACGCCGTAGCCGAGGGCGTGGAGCTCGCTATCGGCGCGCGCGACGGCTTCGGCGGCGGGGCGCTGCAGGAAGGCGCGGGCCTGCGTGTAGAGCGGGGTGCCCAGGAAGTTGTTGGCGGTGGCGTAACGGATGTCGAGCTTCAGGGCTGGGTCGATGTGGGTGAGTTCAACGAGGTCGGTGGGTAGGAAGTCGCCGGACTCGCGCGGGGGCTGGAGTTTGAGGGCTTGCTCGCGGAGCTGGTCGACGGGGTGGAGCGGCGTGATGTGGTAGCTCGTTTGCTGGGCAGACGCGGCTTGAAGCAGGCAGACTACTACGAAGGCGCGACACAACAAATTCGCTTTGGACATGAAGGTATTTTCACTCAGGACGGTAGTAGGATTTCTCGCATGAAGAATCTATTTGAGGCTGCGACGGCAGAAGAGATGAAGGGGCGGCTGGCGCAGTTGCGACAGGATTCGCCGGCGGTGTGGGGCAGGATGACGGCAGCGCAGATGGTGGAGCATTGCGCGCGGGGCGTGGAGTGGGCCGTTGGGGATACGGTGCCGCCGAAGGGCCCTTTGCCGCTCCGGGTGCTGGGACGGGTGATCAAGCCTTTGGCTCTGGGAAATGAGAAGCCCTTCGGGCGCAATTCTCCTACGGCACCGGTGCTGGTCGTGCAGGACGAGCCGGAGATGGCGGCGGTTCGGGGCAGACTGGTTGGGCTGATCGACCGATTCGTAACGGGCGGTGCGACCGGCTGCACGAAATTCCCGCATACCTTCTTTGGTAAGCTGACGCCGGATGAATGGGCCGTGCTGATGTACAAGCACATGGATCATCATCTGCGGCAGTTTGGGGTTTAGGCGTGAGGCCGGTCCCACTCCTATAGTGCGCGATGAATCCGGCGCGGGGTCGTGGTGAGGGGGGCGAAGATGGTCGTTTGCTTCCGCAAACGATACCCCACCCTGCGCGATGAGGCTGCGCGAGGATGGGCACCCTAGAACGTGCTTAGGCGTTGGCGCCGTGGCATGCTTTGTATTTCTTACCGGAGCCGCAGGGGCACTTGTCATTGCGGCCTACCTTTTCGCCGGTCTTGCGTTGCGCGGCGGGTGAGGCGGTAGCGGCACCGGCCTGGCGGGAGAGTTCGAGCTCGCGCGCCTTCTTCTGCTGGAACTCGCGCTCGAGCTTGTCGATGGTCGTCGACGGGGCACGGGCGGGAATAGCGGGGGCGGCGGGCTCCGGGGCCGAGAGCTCC
>JANXWZ010000131.1 GCA_025350865.1 Rhodanobacteraceae bacterium | reverse complement strand
TCTGCGCCTTGGTGCGGGCTGAGGCGATCGCAAGTTGCGCAAGGTCGACGCCGGTCGAATCGAAACCCAGGCTCGCGGCCAGCAGCGCGTGCTCGCCTGTCCCACAGCCAACGTCCAGCACTTTCCCTGCGAGAACGCCAGACTCCGCGAGCGCTTGAAAGCACTTCTGCGGCCGGCCGATATCCCACGCCGGGGTCGTCGTGTAGGAGCCTTCAAAGTCCTCCGCAGTGCGCGGATTGATGGCGCCCGATCGAAGCGCAGAGTCCTCGCGGTCTGTGGCGGTCACTGTCGGCATGTCCATGAAACCTCGCTCAGAATACTTCCGACGATAGCAAGAATGGTTGCGGGAGTAAAGGAGACGAGAGTGGTAGATCACCCTTGCGAATGTGTGACATGAAAGCCGGTCGGGAGGAATAGCAATGCCTCCCCAGCCGGTCGCCGGGGAGGCATTTCTACTGTCTTAGTTTGTCATCCCGCAGGGATCTGCGGTGGTAGTTGCCCTGGCCGTTGCAACACGCCGGTCTAGAAGTTGATCTTTCCGGCCACCTGCAGAATGCGGTTGTCGCGAGCGGAAGTGACCTGCCCGAATGTACTGGCGGTCACGCTGGTGCCCACAGCCTGGAAGTTGGTGTGGTTGATCAGGTTGAAGGCTTCGCCGCGCAGCTGGAACTTCACCCCTTCAGTGATCTTGAAGTTGCGCAGGAAGCCCATGTCCAGCCGGTTATAGCCCGGTCCGCTGACCACGCCGCGCTTCTCGTTGCCCACCGAAACCGAGGCGGCTGTGGGCGAGACGAAGGCAGGGCGATAGAACCAGTTGAGGCGCGTGTGGATCTGGCCACCGTACCCGTTGTTCGGGTTGGCGACCAGGTTCGGACGGAGGGATGCAGGGTCGGGGCTATTCATGATGCCAAGACCAGCCGAATCGTTGACCGCGCCGCCATTGGCGAGTCCAAGAGTGCTTACCTGGCCGCCGTATCCGATCGTGCCGCCAGCCGAGCTCTCTGTAATCGTGAGCGGAAGGCCGCTGTTGATCGTGTAAAGACCGGTGATCTCCCAGCCGCCGACCGCGTGGCCAACGAGACCCTTCTGGTCGCGATACCAGGGAAGCTGGTAGACGCCGTCGAAGGTGAGGATGTTGGTGCGGTCGTAGACCGCGCGGCCGTAGTCTCCATTGATGTTGTAGACGTTCTGTGGAGCGGTCGCGTAGTCATTGATGGCGTTGGTGAGAGCCCGGGACCAGGTGTAGTTGGCGTCGATGTAACTCTCACCCGCAAACTTCTTGGTCGTCTTCACCTGCAGACCGTTGTAGTTTGCCGTAAAGATCGTCGATGTGATGTTGACGTTTAGGTAGCCGGGATACGGGCGAACCTGGTTCAGCTGCTGCTCGCAGGCCGTGGAGGTGAAGCCAGTGGCGCAAACCGTATATTGCGACAGACCCTTGCTCAGGAACGAACCCGGCTGCAGCGAGTTGATGTCCACCACGCCCTGGAGATGGCGGCTCATGGAACCGAAGTAGCCGATGTCCAAGCTGAACGAAGATGTAATGGCCTGCTGAACATCGAGCGAGTACTGCATCGTGTAGGGCGTCTGGTAGTTGGTGGAGAAGCCCTGCACGCTGGGCAGCGCGGTGGCGATGGAAGCGGTTCCGCCGCCGGGGTTGTCAAACGTGGTCAGCGGAATTGTGGGTACGTTGACGAACGGCTTGTTGCTGAAGCCGTTGTTCTCGTAGGGGTGAACCTGCGACTGATCGTACGCCGTTCCGAAACCGCCGCGGAAAGCGGTCTTGCCGTTGCCGAAGACGTCATAAGCGAAGCCGAAGCGGGGCGCAACGTTCCCCTTCTGCGCCGTGGCTACCTTGTTCCCGTAGGGCGAGGCGTGTCCGAACGTGCCGGGGGTTCCGAGAATGACGCCGTTGATCGGATCGCCGTTCGGGTTGGCCGTCCCGCGGTTGAGGCCGTTGGTGTTCGCGCAGGCCACAACGCCGGCAACGCAAAGAACGCCGGTCGAAGAGACAGTCTGAGTATTCGCCGCCACAAACGTCGACGGGCTGAAGTTGCTGAGCAGGTTGTTGCTGTCAATCGGCTGGGCAAAGTAGCTGTAGCGCACGCCGAGGTTCAGAGTAAGGTGCGGGGTGATGCGCCAGTCGTCCTGGACATACCCTTCGAGGGTGTTCTGCACGATGTTGACGGTCAGCGCGGCAGACCCCTGCGTGAACGAGTTGTTGACATTGCCGATCAGGAACTGCGCGAACGAAGCATCTGCTACCGAAGGGACGAGGCAACCGGTACAGGTCGCAGCAGCGACCGTGGCCGACGGGGTCGAAGCGCCGGTGCTGGTGAAGCCGAAGCTACCCTGCTGGAAGGGGCTCCCGTTGCCAAGAGCGTTCTCGTGCTTGGTGTAGTGGTTGAATGTGGCTCCGGCCTTCAACGTATGCACGCCGATGGTCTTGGTAACCGAGCCGAACACGTTCTGGTTGTGGTCGGTGTCATCATAGACGCCAGTGTTAGATATGCCCGTAAGACCGTTGATGGAGACGGTCGGTATGATGCCCATCGCCGTCGACGACGGGATGCCGGTGGTCGGGTAGGGCAGGTTTGGCTTGATGTCCGGCGAAGCTGTCTGCGCGCCAAGGCCTGCGGGTGTGCTCAGCACCGCACCGTAGCTGTACGCGTAGCCGAGGTCGGCGACCAGAGTCGGGCTGAATGCGTAGGTCGCGTGGCCGATGTGCTGGGTGCCAGGCGATTTGGTGACGGTGTTCGGAACACCGGGGAACGCGCTGCCGTTGAACAGGCCACCCGCCTCTTGCGAGGGAAGGCTGTCGTGCAGGTAGCGGTAGAAGACGCTCAGATTGCCCATGGTGTGGTCGACGCGGGCAATCTCCTGGTCGTTATTGAAGACGTTGCGCTGGTTATAGATATAGGTGTGCGGATCGATTCCGGCAGCGATATTCGCGGCGACCGGCGGCAGCGGGGTCTTGGCGTAGATGTCTTTCAGGTAAGCGCCGGCTGTCGACGAGATATTCGTGACCTTGGTGCCGTAGCCATTGCAGGTATAGGTTCCAGCGGCCTGGTTCTGCGTAACGCCCGTGCAGACGGCGACCGATCCCGGGACGTTACCAGTGCCATAGGCCTGGGTAAAGTCGCCCGCGCGCTCTGCGGCGGTTGGTAGCAGCGCGGTCGCACTGGCGTAGTTGATGACGCGGCGGCCTTCATAAGAAAAGAAGAAGAATGTCTTGTTACGGCCGTCGTACACCTTCGGGATAAACACCGGACCGCCCACGGTGCCGCCAAAGTCGTTATACCGGAGCAGGGGGCGCGGCGTCAGTGCGGCAACCTTGTTGAAGTAGGTGTTGGCGTTGAAGATGTTGTTCCGGAAGAACTCATAAGCCGAACCGTGGAGCGAGTTTGTGCCGGAGCGGATGATGACGTCAATCTGGCCAGAGGCATTGCGGCCAAACTCGGCAAGGTAGTTGCCGCGCAAAGTCTTGAACTCGGCGATAGCGTCGACCGAGGGATAGCTCAACAGTGTCAGGTTCGCGCCGCGATCCACATTGTCCGCGCCGTCGATAGTCCAGTTGTTCGAAGTCGGCCGCGAGCCGTTGATGGAAAAAGCTACCTGGTTTGACGTGCCTGCCGGCAACGAGGTGCCGATGTAAAGCTGGTCCGAAGCGCCACCGAAGGAAACGCCGGGCTGCAGCAGCAGGAGCTGTTCATAGTTGCGATTGTTCAGGGCGAGTTCGCGAATCTGTGTGCCGTTGATAAGCCCCTGGCTCATTCCATTTTCGAGGTTCAGTTGAACCTGATCCGCGGTGACCGTGACGATTTCAGTAGCGCTTCCCGTTGCCAGTGTGCGGTTGACGGTGAGCGCGTCGTTCACATGCAGCGCAAGGCTTGTCTCGACCTCAGTCTTGAAGCCGGCATCTTCAACCTTCACGGAGTAGGAGCCGATCGGCAAAGAGGAACCAACGTAATGGCCTTTGGAGTCCGTCGTGAGGACGCGCTCAACATGGGCCCTGTCGGTATTCGTGATAGTGACGGTAGCACCTTTGACGAATGCGCCGGACGGATCCGTCACGGTACCCGAAATGCTGCCGGTGGTCTCTTGTGCCAAAAGCGGCGCGGCGATCAGACACACGGCCATGATAACGGTGCGGAAGATAAGCTTGAATGACGACATTGGTTCTCCTAAAGACGTTGCAGAGGATCAGGTATTTTGGGAGCGGCGGTCGTGCGGCCGCGCTAATCGGGAAATTCGTACCTTGCCACCGGTGAGGCTTCCTGAGAAAAGGAATGCCCCCGGGCATGGATGATGGGGAGTGCAAATGAAAGAATCCTGATGCGTCAGTTGATTACGGATGAGAACGTTTGTCAATGCACACGTTGGTTCGGGACAGAAACCGTTGGCCAAGCCGCAAGCCCGGCCGGGGACCACGCCTCGACTACGGCTCGGGCGAGCTTCGCGCAGGTCAACTCGCCCTCCTGCTCCGCGCCCCACGATCGGTCAGCATTCTCGTAGGTGAACACCGCAAGAACGATCATGCCCGATTTGGTCGAGACCGCAGCCACGTCATTGCGCACCGCATCCAGCGAGCCGGTCTTGTTCGCAATCGAATCGCCCGTAGCCCCTGCGGCACCATCCAGATACCGCGGAATAGCCGACCGGTAGAATTGCACCTGCAACATCTTCAGCGCGGTGCTGCACAGGTCCGCATCCCCCGGTTGAGCGGGGTGTCCCGGCTCGGCCAGGTCGCATTGCACAAACTTCGTCATCAGCGCCGCAATCTCGTGTGCAGTCGTCTTCCCCAATCCAAACTTCTTCTGGTCGGCGGGCAACACCACGCCGGGCGCTACGGGAGTAAACACTTTCTTGTACAGATAAGTGTTTGGCAGTCCCAGCTTCGCCATGCGATCGTTCACGTTGGCGATGCCGACGTGATCCATCGCCAGGTTTGCCCCCGCGTTGTCGCTCATCATCGTCATCAGCGTCAACACGTCCTTGAACGTCAGACCGAGCGGCGCATCCAACAAATGAAGAATCCCGGAGCCCGGAACTCGGTCGCCGGCAGACATCGTGATCCTGTCGTCGAAATGAATCTTGCCCAGCCGAATCTGTTCCAGCGCCTCATACAGAATGGACAGCTTGATCACCGATGCGGTCTGCACCATGTTATCCGGGGTAATGGCAACGGTTTGATGCGTCGTCAGGTTCTCCGCAAACAGCGCTACTTTACCGTGATGTTTGGCAGCGATCTCCTCCACCGTCGTCTGTAGCGGAGACGTCGCTTGGCCGCAAAGTGACGAGGCCGCAAAAACAATGCTGAGAAAACGCAGACGCATCCCGGAATTTTAGCCTATGCGAAACAAAACGCCTCCGATGGCATTGGCCACCGGAGACGTTTCTACTTCCTTTGATTGTCATCCCGCAGGGATCTGCGGTTGCAGTTGCCCTTGCTAGAAGTACAACTTGGCGCCGAGCTGAATGATGCGAACCGCAAACCCGCCGGAAAGGCCGTTATTCACCTTCCCAAACGTGGTCTGATTGTTGAACGCAAGTCCGATGGTTGAAGGATCGGGGTTGTAGTGTTTGAAGGCGTTGAAGAAATCCGCCCGCAATTGCAGGTTGCGCATCTCGCCGAACTTGATTCCCTTCGTAACAGACAGGTCGTCATTCAGCACGCCAGGCAACCGGACTGCACCGGTACGCGGCGCGGTTCCGTATTCGCCTGCAGTCGCTACCTTGAAGGCTGCCTGATTGAACTCAGAACTCGGCGTACGTGAACCACGGCTGAGGTTGGCAGTTTGGCCGATCACGCGATCCGGACGGGACGCGATGCCGGTGGCAGTCGTTTGCGTGGTATCCGTCACAGCAGCAGGATCACCGGACACGGCGGACAGAATGTTCGACACCTGGAAGCCGTCCAGCAACGCCCGTTTGAACCCCGTCGTATGACGGAAGAACGGGACATCCCAAAGCACGGTTCCCACGAAGCGGTGAGGAATATCGAACAGCGAAATGGAGCGGTCGCGACGCGGGTTATACGGGTCCTGAGGACCAGCCCCGAAGTTTCCGCCACCAACCGCACCACCGATATCAGCCGAGCCAGAGATCGACTTGGACCAGGTATAAGCGACCAGCACGTTCAGGCCCTGCCCAACACGGCGCTCCAGCTTGGTCTGCAGTGAATGGTACGTAGAGGAACCAGTCGAAAAGTCACCCTGCACGTTGCGTAGGAAGTTCTGGTTGGGCCGACGAGCGTTGACCGAAAGCGTGGTCGTAGCTGGGTCGATCGGCGTTCCCACGTTGATCGTTGGCGTGATGAAGTTGTGCGTACCCCGAGCGCCCACATAGCCGACATCGAAGCTCATCTTGCCCGGCAGTTGAACCTGCGTGGTGAGGTTGAACTGCTGCGTCATCTGATCCTGCAAATGCTGGTCCATGGCGATCGCAAAGGGATACGTGCTCGGGCCGCCAGCAGTAACGCCAGGGAATGGATTGTTGAACAGGATGTTCGGCAGTTTGGCTGCCGGCGTCGTGCCCTTCAAACCCGTGTTGCCGTTCAATGCAGCTCCAGCCTGCGCCTGCGCGCCTTCCGCCATCGCGAACCATGCGTTGTCGATCTCCGGCGTGAAGAAGATGCCGTATCCACCGCGAATGACGAACTTATCGAACATCGGCGGCTGGTAAGCAAACCCAACACGTGGTTGGAAATCGTGATACACCGGCGCAATCAAGCCACGGCCGTTCGGAGAGTTGGCCGCAGTGTAGACGGTGCCGGGATTCAAGCCGTCCGCGCCGATATAGATGTCGGCATACTTGTCGTCGTCCTGCGTATAGGGTGCAAAGTGGTCCCACCGGATGCCGAGGTTCAGCGTTAGACCCTTCTTGACGTTCCAGTTATCTTGCGCCGAATAACCCTGAATCCAGCTGGAGATATTCGTGCGCGTGACGGTCGGGTTGATGCTATCCGTAGCAACATAACCCAACAGAAAGTCCAGCAGAGCCGATCCGGTATAGCGACCGTCAAAGCTGAAGGTGCCGTGGGGATCGCGTGCCTGGCTGAAGTAATCGGTGCGGCGGCCAACGTCGGCAACGAACTTCATGAAGTGCTTGCCGCGCTGCCACGAGAGGTTATCGACGAACTGGTTGATGCCGTTGTTGCGGTCGCGCGGTCCGATATTCCGGATGTCCGCAAACAGTCGATAAGACTGGCCCGGTCCGTTGATCGTGGTGTTTACACCGCCGAAGAAGTGCGGGTCGGACGACGAGAACGGAATGTTCAGCAGCCCATTGGCGATGTTGTACGCCGGGTTGTTCGTCGTGCCGAAGGTCTCGAACTCCTGGAAGTACTGGCGTCCATAGCGGAAGTCATTCACGATAGCCGGCGAGAAAACGTGCGTCTCGGACATCGCGTAATGATTGGTGACCGCCCTGTTGTTGTCATTGTCGTTGCCGTAGAACGGCGGCCCATTGCTGTAAGTCTCGTCGTAGATATAGTGCGCGCTGAAGGTGTCTTTCTTGCCGATATTCTGGTCGATGCGGCCGATGTACTCGTGCTGATAGTTCAGCGTCTTCAGCGGCGTGGTGGTGAAGTTGGTGGGCAGGCTCGGGCCAGGTGCGCCGGGAGTGGTAGCCGCCGGCGTAATCGACGTACGCAGCAAAATCGCTGAGTTGGGATTCAACGTAATCTTGTCCCCAATCTTGTACGGATTGCCGGTGAATGGATCGACCACCGTGCTGACCCCAGAGAACACGCTGGCGTCGATAATGCCGTTGCGAACGTTGTCGTCCGGGACCGTCGCCTGCTGCGGCAGCGCGCCGTTCAGTCCGTATCCGGTTTCCGCATTGAAGAAGAAGAAGGTCTTATCGCGCCCGTTGTACAAGTGCGGAATGATCACCGGCCCGCCGATGTTGCCGCCGAACTGGTTCCGATTCAAGCGCGCCGGAGTTACATCGATCTTGGCGATAGCGTCGTAGCTCTGCGTAAAGGCGTTGTTCCGATTGAACTCGAAGAGCGTGCCATGGAACTGGTTGCCGCCCGACTTGATGATCTGATTGACGTTCGCACCCGCAGCCGCTCCAGCATCAGGACCGCTGTTGCTGGTGTCGACGCGGAACTCGGCCAGCGCATCCACCGAGGTCGAGAAGCTATACGTCCACGCGTCATAGTCCATCGATTCAATACCGTCGATGGAGTAGCGATTCTGCGTATCGCGCTGGCCATTCACCTGAATCGAAATGGACCCGCCCGTAGCGTCCGTCGCGGCTACGGAACCGCGTGCGCGCCGCACCGTAATGGACCCTTCAGTTCCCGAGTTGACGCCCGGAATCAGCTGCGCGAGCTGGACGAAGTTGCGGCCGTTCAACGGCAGATCTTCAATCTTCTTGGCGTTGATCACTTCGCCCACAGCGCCGTTCTCAGTCTGCAGCACAGCCGCGCCGGCTCCGCTCTCAACCGTGATCGTCTCCGACACCTGGCCTGCTGAAACCTTGAAATCCTGCCGTGCCGTCTGGCTTGCTTCGAGGACTACACTATCGATCTTCTGGCTCTGGAAGCCGATCATTTCAACCGCAATCGAGTAGGTTCCCGCCGGCAACGCAGGCAGGGAGTACTGGCCCACGCCATCCGTGACGGCGGTGCGGATGGTATTGGTGCCGGTGTTGGTGGTCTTCACCGTAGCTCCCACAATGGCGGCTCCCGTGGAGTCAGTCACGTTGCCGATGACGGTAGCCGTCGTCTGCTGGGCGCTCACCGTGGAGCACAATCCAAAGGCCAACAGGAATAAAAGCAAAAGTTTGCCACCGCAGCCATAGCTGCGGGATACGCGATTCACGAGCACATTCATAGATTGACCTCACAAGATTTGACCTGCACAGCGCAGCATGGCCCGGTATCGCTATCGAATAACCAGTCGCTCAACCCGAGCTGATACCCGTGGCCTGCATGGACCTCGCGGCAGAAACAAAGTCACCGCTAACGGACTGGCAATTTGAACTCGAAAAAATAGTACGTGCTCCGGACAACACTGGCAATCACCGATTTGAGCGGCAAGTAAGGTGTCATCGATAAGACACTCCCGCCGAAGTCCGCCGCCGAACCGGCCTAGATTACGTCCGCGCCAGTCGCTTCAGACGCATGTTCGCGAGTCACGCCCGGTGCAAGTTCGACCAGCGCAAAGCCCGCATCAGTCACATCCAGCACGCACAGATCGCTGATGATTCGATCCACCACCGCCTTGCCCGTTAGCGGCAACGTGCAGTCCCGCAGCAGCTTCGGCGCGCCGTCCTTCGCCGTATGATCCATCAGCACCACGACTCGCCGCACCCCAGACACCAGGTCCATCGCGCCGCCCATCCCCTTCACCCGCTTGCCCGGAATCACCCAGTTCGCAAGGTCGCCGCGCTCCGAGACCTCCATCGCACCCAGAATCGCAAGATCGATATGCCCCCCGCGAATCATCGCAAACGAGTCCGCGCTCGAGAAGGTCGAAGCCCCCGGCAGATACGTCACCGTCTCCTTGCCCGCGTTGATCAGGTCCGCATCAACCTCCGACGCCAGCGGGTACGGGCCAAGTCCCAGCAGCCCGTTTTCCGATTGCAGCGTAACCGTCATCCCTGCCGGAATAAAGCTCGCGACCTGCGTCGGCATCCCAATCCCGAGATTCACATAGAAGCCGTCGCGTAGTTCAAGAGCCGCGCGTTGCGCCATTTGCGTTCGCGTCCACGCCATCGCTAGGCCTCCCTCGTGACGACTTTTTCGATCCGGCTCTTTTTGTCAGGATTGTGAACTAAACGCTGCACGAAGATGCCCGGCGTATGAATCTCATCCGGATCAAGCTCCCCCGCCTCCACCAGTTCCTCCACCTCGGCAATCGTCACCTTGCCGCAGATCGCCGCGCCCGGGTTGAAGTTTCGTGCTGTCAGCCGATACACCAGGTTGCCATGTGTGTCGCCCTTCCACGCCTTCACCAGCGCTACATCGGCGCGAATGCCGCGCTCCAGAACATACGTCTCTCCATCAAATTCCTTATGCTCCTTACCCTCGGCCACAACAGTTCCCACGCCGGTCCGCGTGTAGAACCCCGGTATCCCCGAGCCACCCGCTCGCATCCGCTCCGCAAGCGTTCCCTGCGGCGAAAACTCCACCTCCAGTTCGCCCGCCAGATACTGCCGTTCAAACTCCGCATTCTCGCCCACATAGCTGGAGATCATCTTGCGAATCTGCCGCGTTTCCAGCAGTACTCCCAAACCAACGCCGTCGATGCCTGCATTATTGCTTGCCACCGTGAGGTCGCGAACACCCAGGTCGCGGACACCTGCAATCAGCGCCTCCGGAATCCCGCAGAGACCAAACCCGCCCACCGCGAGCAAGTCGCCATCCTTAACAACTCCATCAAGCGCCGCGCGCGCATCTGGCCACACCTTGTTCAACTGATATCTCCTGCGCACCATCATACGGCGACTTCACAGCTTGCGGGAAAGGCCTTTTGGTGGGAGGGAGAGGCTTCAGCCTCTCCATAAACATCCGTAAAAGCGATAGGGGCTCTAGCCTCGGCTTCCCCGCAACAAGCTCCTAAGTCAACAAATACGGGGCACGGTGCGGCCGCGACAACATCGCATTCGCCTCATCATCCTTGACGAACCGCTCCATCACCGGATCCCAATGCAACTTGCGCTCCGTCACCATCGCAATGTCGTGAAGCAGACACGTTGAACACGCGCGATGCCCCGTCTCCACCGGCGAAATCGGAGTCTGTCGCGTCAAAATGCAGTCCAGCCAGTTGCCATGCTGTTCCTTGCTCTCGTACAAATGAATCTCGTCCGGACCGATCACCGACTTGATGATCTTCGGATTGCTCGCCGCCAGCGCGGTATTGTCGTTGAGCTTCGCAACCGGATCGCTCTTGGTGACCTGCTCGTTACCGCGCGAGACGAAAATCCATCCCTTGGCGCCCTCGAACTTGATCCCGTTCGGATAGTCGCCGCTGATGCTCATCCGTACCCCGTTGGCGTACAGCGCCTCCGTCTTGAAAGCCCCGTGCACATCCCACAGGCCGTGGTCCGGAAACTCCGCCGTCCCCCATATTTCGATCGGCCCGGTGAATTCCGTGTTCATGCCCCAGTGCGCGCTGTCGACATGGTGTGCGCCCCACCCGGTGATCATGCCTGCTCCAAACTGGCGCAACCGCAGCCAGCCCGGACGGTCGTAACCCTTCTGCGGATGCACGCGGTCGACCGTATACGGCACGTTGGGCGTCTCGCCCAGCCACATGTCGTAATTGAAGCTCGCCGGCACCGGCATCAGTGTCTTATCCCCACCCGCCGGATCACCGGGCAGCCCCACCTCAACGCGCTTCAGATTCCCGATCCGTCCATTGCGAACCAACTCGGCGGCATAGCGAAACTGCACCGTCGAACGCTGCTGACTACCGATCTGCAGAATCCGTCCCGACGCCTGCACCGCATCGCTCAGCGCGCGTCCTTCAGCGATCGTCAGCGACGCCGGCTTCTGCAGATACACATCCTTGCCCGCGTGCACCGCGTCGATGCCAATCAGCGCATGCCAGTGGTCCGGCGTGCTCACGACGACAGCGTCGATATCCTTGTTCGCCAGCAGATCACGGTAGTTCGCATACCCGACCACGCCGTCGTACGGCTTGCCCGTCTTCGCGGCATAGTAGTCGTTGACGAACTTCTTCCCGTCGACCACGCGATTAGCATCCAGATCGCAGACCGCCATAATCTTCGCCTTGTCGTACGGCAGAATGCTCGGCATGTCATGCCCGCGAGAGATTCGCCCAACACCAATGGCACCAATGTTGATCCGCTTGCTCGGCGCGAACTGCCCCAGCACCGCAGACGGAATGATCGTGGGAAAACCAACCGCCGCTGCTGCCCCAAGACTCGTCTTGATAAATCCACGCCGCGAAACTGCGCTCATCGGCTCATCCCTTGATCGTCACGTGCGTCGCGTTCTTCTGCGCCTTGATCACCAGCTCAGCCGCCAGCAAACACTGGGTCTGGTCCTGCGCAATGTGCGTGCGGTTGACGATATCCGCCACAAACTGCGGCCCAAACGGCAGCGCCATGTTGTTGCAGTCGATATAGCGAGCCTCCTTATTGTCCACGATAAAGAGGTTGTTGCCCTTGGGGCTGACGGCCACGTTGGCGTACTTGCGCAGCTCGATATAACCCTCGGTCCCAAGAATGAACAGACGTCCATCGCCCCACGTTCCCAGACCGTCCGGTGTGAACCAGTCCAGCCTCACATAGCCGAAGCCGTAATCGCCACGCAGCATCATGTCGCCAAAATCCTGAAAGTGCGGGAAGTTGGGATGCCGGATATTCGACACCTGCGAAGCCACAATGTCAGCCTTCGTCGAGCCGGTGTAGTAGAGGAACTGGTCGACCTGATGCGAACCGATGTCGCACAAAATCCCGCCGTACTGCACGTCGTTGTAGAACCACTCGGGCCGGCTGCCCAGCCCGCCGCCCGCCGTGCCGCCAGACTTCTGGTTCACCTGATGCGGCGCAATGTTGATCGTCTGGATCACCTTCCCGATCGCCCCCTGCTTCACCAGCTCACCTGCATGCACCGCGGCCTTTACCTCCAGCCGCTCGCTGTACATGATCCCGTAGATCCGCTTTGTCTCCGCAATCGTCTTGCGCACCGCTTCCAGATCTTCGAGCGACGTAATCCCCGGCTTGTCGGAAAGAAAGTCCTTGCCGTTCTTCATAGCCTTGATGCCGATCCCAGCGCGCTCGTTCGCCTTCTCCGAGCTCAGCACCAGTTGAATCGACGGGTCGCTCAGAACCTCATCCTTCGACTTCGCAAACTTGATATTCGGAAAGCGCGATTTGAACGCCGCGATCTTGTCGTCCTCGTCCGCCCACGCGATCACCAGTTCGCCGCCGCCGCGCTCTACCGCGCCGATCATGCCATAGATGTGGTCGTGGCTCATGCCGCAGACGCCGAACTTGATGTGGTACTTCGGCTTCTCATCCGCCTGCGCGGTAGCCTGCAATACCTCTTCGCGAACCGTCCCACGCTCGCCACCCAGAGCCATCGCTTCCGCCGGAAACGCGCCCATCACTGCCGCTGAACCCATCAGCCCCGCATGCTTCAGAAAGTCCCGCCGACCACCCGTTTTGCCTGTCATCACTCTCTCCTCAAACCCGCTATGGCGAGACCGTGCCACGACTTAGTCTCTAGATCGCCCAAATGGAATACTATGCGCGCCGACACGATCCGGTCTACGTCCCCGAAACATTTGCCAATCCTTGCCGAATGCGCGAATAATCCTCCCATTGATCGGCCACCGCATCCACTGCGACCCAAGTTGTCCGACCTCTACTCATCCCCGGAGTTCGCCCCGTGAAGATTCTGCACTTGCTCGCCGCCATCGTGCTCGCCGCGTCTTGCTCCCTCGCCTCAGGCCAAAAGCCGTTCGACCTCCCGACGAATGATCCCGGCCCAGCAAAAGAAACGGGTTTGCTCTTCTACCTGTCCGGCGACCACGGAGCCAAAGCCGACTACGCCGCTGGCGGTATTGCCGAGCCCAACTTCTTCAAGGATGTCAAGATCCTCCCCGGCGGCGCAAAGGGGTCCTACCTGCAGTGCGGCAACGACCAGCTCCTCTCTTACTGGGCGCCCGGCAACATCTACGCGCAACGCGGAACCCTTTCCTTCTACTGGCGCTCGCGCGACGCCGTCGACGAGACCGAATTCCCCGTCTTCCGCGTCGGCTATGCCGATCATTCCAGTTGGGATATGGTCTGGCTCCGCATCGACTACAACGGCCACGGCTTCGACGCCTTCGTCACCGACGTCAACCTCAACCGCACCCGTGTCTCCTACACGATGCCCAACTTCCCCAAGCCAGACCAGTGGATTCACCTCGCGCTCACATGGGATGAAGCCAGCGGTATCCGCTTCTTCGTCGACGGCAAACTTGCCGGCGAGAAAGCCGCAACCGGACAATTCGACGCCGCGCTCGACCAGTTCGGCCCCCACTCCCGCATTATCGGTCCCACCGGCGTCGAGGCCAGCTATAACTACGACCGCGGCGGCGACATCGACGAACTCAAGATCTACGACCGCGCCCTTACCGACAGCAACGTAGCCACGCTCGCCAAGGGCGATATCCCAACCCGCATTCCCCTCATTGCCCGCGACGCAGGCCAGGCCGCGTGGCAGCATGTCTGGTGGCAAAACTACGGCTGGAATCGCCCCAACGACTTCCCCGCCCCACTCCCGGCAAAGGAAACCACCGTCCGCAAGGTCGAAATCCACGACGTATACGACCTCAAACGCTGGTCCTGGAAGGGCACCGACGGCATCAAGGAGACCACCTGGCCCGGCGTCTACAACCGGTCCCCCCTCATCGGCCGTTTCGACTACTTCCAGCTTCCCGACTGGGATATCTACTCACTCTCCGGCAAATCCGCCACCTTCTACATGCCCTCCGAACCCTGGAACCACCTTGAAGTCGAAGGCGGCGCAGCCGGTAAATTCGACCTCCTCACCCCCGGCAAGGGAAACCCCGCCGCAGTCGCTGACCGCGATCAGTGGGACACCTCCCCGCAACTCGCCAAAGCTCTCTTCGCCCGCCCAGCAGATCAGGAGCGCACCACCCACGACCTCAAGGAGCCCATCACAGGCCAGCACCTCCGCTTCACCAACGCCGAGCAGTGGTGGCCCATCAGCGAGCTTGGCGCCTACTACGTCCATCCCGGCGCAGAGCCCAAAGGCGTCGCCACGCTCAGCTACACCATCACCAGCAAGGGCGCGCTCGATAACCCCTCCCTCACCGAGCTCGAAAACTTCATCCGCGGTCGTTACCCCGCCGACGAGCGGGCCACTCTCGTCGCCATGCCGGGTGCATCCACCGGCGGCGGCCGCACCGCCATCGGCTCAGGCAAAAAGGCAGCCGACAACTCCGGCAGCACGCTCCCGCTCGTCCATATCCTCATCCCGTCAGACTTCCGCGAGCTCCAGGCCGACGAGGGCCACGGCACCAGCTATAGTTGGCAAAACATGCACGCCGGTCTCGACGGCATCGCCATCGATCTGCCCGCGCTCAACCTCCAGCCCACCCACGGCGAGTTCATCCCGCTCAACATCCAGATCAAAGACCCCATCTGGTCCATGCGCGACCTGCTCGACTTCAGCTTCTCCGTCAAGCCCGGCGAGCCCCACACCCTCTGGCTCGACACCCGCGACCGCATCCTCCCCAGTAACAAGAGCCTCTACCTCACTATCGCCTCCGCCAGCGCCGAGTTCGGCCCCGCCGCTCTCGAAGGCATGCACGTCCGCCTCATCTTCAAGCCGTACGATGCCGCCAAACCCGAGCACACCCTCGACCGCCTCACCCAGGTCCGCGACAACTACGCCAACCTCGTCGAAGAATCCGTCAACTCCCGCAAGCTCAACATCTTCAACCGTGTCGACGCCGACGCCACCGACCTCCTCCGTGTAGACCCCACCAACAAAGAAGGGCTCAACTACTGGAACGAGATGAACCACGAGCAGATCAAGCCACCCTACACCCTGCCCAAAGCCCCGGCGGGTGTACCGGAATGGGCATGGCTCCAGACCCGCGACCTCGCCGAAATGTCCTCGCTCATCGACTGGTACATCGACAACCGCCAGATCTCCAACGGGGAGCTAGGTGGCGGCCTCTCCGACGACACCGACTTCCTCAACTGGTGGCCCGGCCTCGCCATGATGGGCCACAATCCACCCAAACTCAAGGCCTCGCTCCTCCACCTGCTCGACGCCACCTTCGCCAACGGTATGTGGGAGAACGGCCTCGCCCGAGCCCAGTACGACGAGCTCCACAGCTACGAAGACGGCATCAACACCCTCGGCCAGGCCATGATGATGGACTACGGCAGCCCTAAACAGATCGAGCGTGCCATGGCTACCGCCAAGCGCCTCGAATGGATCACCGGCTACAACTCGGCTGGCCAGCGCCAGATCAAAACCAGCTATTACAGCGGCACCAAGATGGCGACCGGAGGAGTCTGGGCCTGGGGCAAGGATCGCTCCTACTTCGTCTTCCACCCCGCGCTTCTGCTCGCAAACTACAACGGCGCACCGTCCACCCGCAAGATGGTCACCGAGGTCGCCGACGGCTTCCTCGCGCATCGCCGCCCCGGCACAAATGGCAAGATGCAGATGCACTTCAACGTCAACTTCCACACCAACGAAGACCTGCCCAGTACGGCCCTGACGCCATGGTTCGTCCTGTGGGGAGCGTACAAATTCACCGGCGACGAGAAATACATCACACCCTTCGCCGACGATCCACCCAACGGCCTCCGCACCGTCAACGCAGACATGCTCGACATCCTCAACAAGCGCGACACCTGGGGCGCACAGCTCGTAAAGTCCGAAGCCCCCGACCGCCGTACCGACGCCGGCAACGCCACCGAGGGCAACAACCAGCTCGCCTGGCAGGTCACCGGCGACACCAGCTACCTCAATAAGGTCTACGCCGCCCAGCTCGAAACCGCAGCCGACCGCCAGTTCATCAATCGCGAAGGCAGCCTCTGGATAGACCGCATCTACTTTAACAATGGTGAGCTGCAGCGTGGCCGTCTCGGTGGCGTCGCCCTCATGCGCAACTACGACTTCCCCGGCAACGTCGTCAGCTGGACCTTCGATCCCATCCCCGGCAAACCCAATCCCGAAAACAGCGTAGGCATCCTCGTCCCCATCGGCACGCCCGACCACATCAAGATCATCGCCTACAACCTCGAAAAGAAAGCGGTCAAGGCGACTATGACCGGCTGGGAGATCGACCCCGGCAAGTGGGAGATGACCGTTGGCACCCAGCCCAAAGAAAATGGCCCTGTCGTCGGAGCTGCGACTCACACCGTCAACTTCGAGCGCAGCGCCGATCTGCCCGTAACCTTCGCCCCCGGCGTCACCACCATCATCGAACTGACGCTGAAAGAAAAGGGCGTCCCCTACTGGTCGCGGCCCGATCTCGGCATCGGCCTCGAGGACATCACCATCACCGGCACCGCAGTCAACGTCACCGTCCACTCCCTCGGCGCAATCGACGCCCCGGTTGCGAATGTGGCCCTCCGCGATCGCCAGGGCAAAATCATCGCAGACGGCCAAACAACACCCCTCAAGGCCCCCACCGATCTCAGCCCCAAAACAACCACCGTAACCCTCTCCATCCCCGCCGGAACCAACGTCATGGGTGGAAGTGTCACCATCGAACCGTCCACCACCGTCCCCGAGATTACACAGAAGAACAACCGAATCGAAATCCGCTGAGATAAAGCCGGTCCTTGAGTTGTCAGCTTATAGCTCAAAGCTGTCAGCTCAAGGATGTGGCCTTTCTCCGTCTTTATCCGCCCTTTCCGTCTCATCCGCGTTAAGCTTTAACCACCTTCAGGAGAAACCATGCCAGCAGAAATCCAAGTCATCCCCTCGAACGACGCAACGATGTCCGTCCCCGAACCCGGCCTGCGCCGCCAGGTCATGTCCTTCAGCCCGGACATGATGCTCGTCCGCCATCGCATGGAAAAGGGTTGGGTCGGCGCGAAACACAGCCACCCCCACGAGCAGATGGTCTACGTCGTCTCAGGCCACATCGTCTTCGAGCATCCCGACGGCAAATTTGAAGCCAAATCCGGCGACTGCTTCCTCGTTCCCGGGGGCATCGACCATCAGGCATCGGCACTCGAAGACTGCGAGATCCTCGACATCTTCACCCCCTACCGCGAAGACTACGCACCCAAAGGCCTCGCCTAACGGTGATTTCAAGATGCTATGCGGCACCCAGCCCACGGACGTCATTCTGGCGAAGCCAGAATCTATATATTTGTATTTTGGAAGCTGTACAGCATCTCGAAATTCGCTCTAACACTGACAGCTCACAGCTCCAAAGCTGATAGCTGTCAAAACATGCCTTCCCGCTCAGGCCCGAACCGTCTTCTCCAGCGAAGCGCGAAACTGCATCGTAGCCTTGGTTCCTGGAGCCAGCGTAACGGCATCGTCGCCCACGTTCCCCGTCTCCACGGCAACGTATTCGTGCCAGTCCCACGCGCCCAGATCCACCATCTCAGCAAACGGATTCCACACGATAGTCGAGTGCGACCCAGACTTCTGCACTGTGATCCGCCGACCACCAGGCTTGTCGTCGATGATGCACGTCGCTTCGGTCTTGTTGTAAACCGTGTCCGTTGCCTTGGAAAACCGGATCGGCTGCTGCGTAGCGGCCTTTACCTTAAAGTCGTCCAGCTTATCGATGTAGCTGGTCGGCTCCAGCCCGCCGACCGACACCTCATGAATGTCCGCAATCCTGTAATACGTGTGCAGCGCCTGCTCGTAATAGAGCGGCTTGTCCCCGGTATTGCTCACCGTCATGGCAACTGCAAGTTCGCGCCCGATCTGGAACTCCAGCGACAAAAGAAAGTTGTCGTAGCCCATGGACCGCGACATCGCCGTCGGCCCCTGCGAGAAGGTGAGGGTCATCCCGTCCTTGGTGCGCTGCGCCTTCTCCACGGTCCAGTCCTGAATCCGTGCAAACCCATGCGACGGCCCCGGATGACCGTCAACGCGATCTTTCTTGCGGTCGGTCGCAAACCACGGGAACACCACCGGGATGCCGCCGCGAATCGGCTTGCCCGCCACAAAGTCACTCTTGTGGCTTAGCAACAGCGCAGGCTCGAGACCAGCCGGTTGCCACGCAATCATGTGTGCGCCCTGCAGATAGATGGTTGCCGAAGCCTGCGGCGTATCGACGTGCAGCCGGGTTAGGCCGCCGTCGGTTTCAAACGTCAGGCCCGGAACCGAAAAGCGTTGGCGCAGTGCAACATGATCCATTGGCTAACGCTATCCGATATGCCATGCTCTAGTCCAGCTAGGCTGACGCCAGCGCAGGCTTCGCCGTATCAACGAAGCTGTACTCGCGCGTCGGCCCACACAGCGCGACATCCTTCATAAACAGGTCGCGCGCAAAGCTGTACAGTTCGCTATCCAGCGAGCTCATCGACCGGATCAGGTCCTTGGTGCTGGCCGGGATCGCCTGCAACGGAAGCCGCTCCGCGTTCTGGTTCTGGTTCAGGATATGTCCACCCGTAACCTTGCGCCCGGTAATCGTCTCGAAGACGTGAAGCGATTCCGCGAAGCGTTCCGTGAGACCCGGATGAACATTCAACCGGACCATCATCTCCTTCACCATCTCCAGATCTTCTCGCGTGACATCGTTGCCCGGGTTCAGGCGATACTTGCCCACCAGGAACGCCAATTGATTGTTCACGTGAACCGGATTCTCGAGGTACTGCTCAATCGTCTCGGGGAACTTGACGCCATTCAGCAGGTACGCCGGCTCAATCAGCGCCCGCTGCTGCTGCATGTAGTAGAACTGCGAGATCACCTGGTCCACCGGATCGCGGAACATCGCGAAAATGTCCGTCCCTGCCAGCACATCCCAGCGCTTCTGCGTCATCAGCCGCGAATGCATGTGGACGTAGTCGCCCTGGTAGTACGACGTATGAAATTCGACACAATCGTACTTCGCCAGTGCCGCTTCAACCGACTCAATCTCAGGATTCTCAACAACATGAAACGAGTCGCCATAGATGGAGGAAAGTATCCGGCGGAAGGTCATCCCGCCCGTCTTCATCACATGCAGAAACACCGCTTTTTTCGGCACTTCGTGTTGGCCGGTGCTCATCGTCTCATCTCCCGTAGTGGCCGCGAGGGAGCTCAACCCCATCGACGGCAAGCCGACCGTCACCGTATCGGCGAGGGGGGCATCCAGAAAGGTGTACTGGCGCGTCGGCCCGCAACGAGAGAAATCTTCGAGAAACATTTCGCGGCCAATCCTGTACAACTCGACATCCAGCGCACTCCGCTCGCGAATCCGGTCGCGCATCTTTTGCGAGATCGACGAGACCGCCACGCGATTGGGGTTGCGGTTTTCGGTATGAATCACGTCGCCCGGAATCCGTTGGCCGGTGACAGTCTCAAACACATTCATCGAATCGGCGAATCGTTCCGTCAGACCAACATGCATCCGGAGCCGAAGCAACATAGCAATGGCGCTCGACAGATCGTCGCGGGTTGCGGCGGTCGCAGCGTCCAGCTGCTGGCGGTCGGCAAGAAACGCCGTCTGCAGATTGAAGTGGCAGTCGCCCTCGAGGTACTCGTCAAACGTCTCCGGAAATTTCAGCCCTCGCGCCATATAGACCGGCTCGATGAACATGCGGCGGCGCACCAGGTAATAGTACGAGGAGAGTGTCTGGTCGATGGGCTCACGCAGCATAGTAAAGCAGTCGTGACCTTCCAGAAGGTCCCACCGCTGCTTCTGTACCAGCCCGGAGTGCATGTTGGAGACCTGGCCTTGGAACTGAAATGTGTGGAACTCCATCGCCCGCGCGTCGGCCGCCTGCTTCTCAATCGACTCCGCAGTCGGGTCGTAGCAGACCTTGAACTCGCTGCCATAAATGGAATTCAGAATCCGGCGAAACGTCACGCCACCCGTCTTGAAGACGTGGAAAAAGAACACCTTGCGCTGGGTGTCGACGGCTCGCGCCAGCATCGGGTTGACTTCGATCGGCTCGGGAAACGTCGACCGCGGCTCCTGATACTCGCTGAACCGCTCACCGTACAGCGAGGAACGAATGCGCCCGATCCTGATCCGACTCGTATTGACTGCCTGTAGAAACGCGGCCCACGTTTCCGTCTTCAACAGGTTTTTCATGTACAGACTCCAAAGCGATGGCGAGAACGGATGAAATTGGCACTTCTGATGCCGAAATGAAGCCGGAGGTAGCGACGGTAACCACTTTTTGCTGTCTTTCGTAATCATTCCCGAGCGCTTTGGAGCCGGTCAATTACCACGTTGGGTGATCTCTACAACTTGCGTTTGGTATGGATGCAGGTGCCATACACGCTAGACTGGCTCCGGCAAGCGGCCTCCTCGGTGACTATCGGCTGTCTTTCCTTACTTCATTAGCTTTCGTACAAGTCAATGACTCCCTAGCGTACCGCATCGGGCCATCCGGCCACCGGTAGAAAGAAATCGAACTCTATGACAGTGGCGCATCCTGGTCTCACCGTGTGGTTTACGGGCCTCAGCGGTTCTGGAAAAAGTACGCTCAGCCTGGCCGTTTGCGAGCAGTTAGCCGCATCCGGGTATCGGGTTCAATTGCTGGACGGCGACGAGGTTCGCCTGTTCCTCTCGCGCGATCTCGGCTTCAGCAAACACGACCGCGACGAGAATATCCGCCGCATCGGCTACGTTGCGGAGCTGCTCACCAAGAACGGGGTTATTACGCTGGTTTCCGCCATCTCCCCCTACCGGTCGGCGCGCGATTCCGTCCGGGCACGCATTCCGCAGTTCCTGGAGGTCTACGTCAATGCGCCGGTCGAGGAGTGCGAGCGCCGCGACGTCAAAGGACTCTACAAACGGGCGCGAACAGGCGAGATCAAGACGTTTACCGGGATCAGCGATCCCTATGAGCAACCGCTGACGCCGGAGGTCGAGTGCCGCACCGACCTCGAATCAATCCCGGAAAGTGTCGAGCGAGTCATTGATGCGATCCTGGCCCGCGTGCAGACCAGCTAGATTACGGGGGTGTCAAGGTTTTGGCCCGGGTGTCCCGGTTGCATCGTTCGCGGTTCAAACCACGTCCTGCCACCGTCAAGCCCAATCAATCGAGCAACTTTCGACTTGCCAACCTCTGGGTCAATCCTGTTAGGATTACTGTGTTGTCAGCATCAAAATGGGAACCTGATTTTTGGTAGTGACCCGCACTCAGGAGTCGCACCGCACGATCTGACGGGCCCAACTTGTCATTTTCTAACCAGACCAGTGTTGCGATGCAGAGAGAATGGCGTCCCCTGGCGACAGGGCGAAGGTCAAAACCGCAACCAGCCCCGACTCCCGCAGAGAAGCCAGCATTGAGTGTGTGTCGAGCTCCATCCCACCTCCTGCCTCAGGCCTCCGAGACCAATGTCTCCTCGAGTCGCAGACTGTAAACACAAGTCCGGCCAGACTTGCCCTCCAATGTCGTCGATGAACCAAGAAGCTAACTACAACTTTAGAGCGGAAAACATGGTTACCTGTTGCGGAACGACTGCGCACCGGGATTCTCACGGTTTCTGCGCCGAACCTTGAATTTTCGCAAATCATCCATGTTGAGACAGAGGTAGAAACCCAGCTCAACAGCGGTGCGATGCGTGCTCCAACCGGATAGTTGTATGTTCCGAACATTCCGGGCACCGATATACGTTGTAGTGAAGTTATGGCTCCACAAAATTGTTCAGGTTCATGATCGATCCGTGCCGACCAGAGCCATTAACCCTTGTCACCCTGTACTAGTTTTCGAGGAGTAGTTCCATACATGCGACTCTACCTAAAGAGCCTATTCGTCATTTTCTGCGCCTTGACCTCCCCCCTCGCGGCGCTCGCGTTTTCCACACCACTCGTCTCCATCAGTCCCGGTTACACCACCATCGGGACCTCGACGACGCTGCAGTACAATGCCACCGTCAGTGGCCTGACCAATAGTGCGGTTACCTGGCAGGTCAACGGCATCGCTGGCGGTAACAAGAACTACGGAACGGTCTCTGCGACCGGTTTGTACACCTCGCCGGCAACCGTCCCGGTCGGCGATATCCTGATCCAGGCGCTGGCGTCCAACAAAGTCACAGCGGCGGCAGTCTACGTGGTGATCGCGCCCAACGGCCCCTCGATTACATCCGTAACGCCCGGCACGATCCCGCTTGGGACCTTCGGCGCGACAGTGAAGGGCAGTGGCTTCATGCCCGGGGCCACCGTTCGCGACAGTTTCGGCAACCTCGCCACCATCTACGTCAATTCCACGACTCTCACCGTCGTCGGCTACGCCCGCTCAAGCGGTTCCACCACCATGCAGGCGATGAATCCCGGCAGCCTCTGGGGTTCCATTTTCTCTGTCTTTTACGGTTCGGCGTTGATCGTTTCTCCGGCCTCTGCAAACCTGCCGCTTGGCGCGTCGAAGCAGTTCACCTCCGCCGGAGCAACCACCTGGTCGGCGAGCGCTGGCGCGATTACATCCACCGGACTCTACACTGCTCCGACGACCTTGCCCACTTCTGGAGGCACCGTGACTGTGACCGCAAACGGCGCTCCCGGACCTACGAACGTAACCGTAACGCTGATTGCACCCACCGGAGCCGTTCTGCCCTCGACTCCGACCGTAGCGCTCAGCGGAACCCAGCAGTTCTCTGCCACCGGAGCCACAAGCTGGACCGCGTCGGCCGGAAGCATCACCTCGGCGGGCCTCTTTACCGCTCCATCCAAGGTGCCAACTTCCGGCAGCGCCGTCACCATCACCGCGACCGGGCCGGGCGGATCGACCAGCACGACAGCAACGCTTAGCACGGCCACACCAATCGTCGTCTCGCCCGCAACCGCAACCGTAACCCTCGGCAAGACGCAGCAGTTCACGGCAACCGGCGCGGCAGGATGGACCGCCGCCGCCGGAACCATCTCCGGCACGGGTCTCTACACCGCCCCAGCCACCATGCCAGCCTCGTCCGCCGTCACCATCACCGTCGTCAATGCCGCTGGTTCGACCGGCACAGCCTCCGTCACCCTGGCCAAACCGGCTGCGGTCATGGCGATTACACCGGCCACAGCAAGCGTACAGATCGGAACGTCGCTGCAATTCGTCTCCTCCGGCGCAACAACCCTTTGGTCCGTCACGTCCGGCGCCGGTGTGGTCAGCGACACGGGCTACTACACCGCGCCAGCCAAAATGCCGGCCAACACTAGCGTCACCCTGTCTGCAACCGGACCGGGCGGTGCGGGAACTGCAACCATCACGCTCATCGTCGGCCTCCCGCAGACTGTCTCACCTGCGACCGTAGCAGTCAGCCTCGGCACCACCCAGCAGTTCACCTCAACGGGCGCAACCTCATGGACCGCAACCGCAGGCACCATCAGCTCCACCGGTACGTACTCGGCACCGGCAACAATGCCCGCCAGCAGCAGCGTTACGATCTCCGCAACCGGTCCGAATGGATTTGGCACGGCGACGGTGACTCTCATCAACGGCGCGGTTCAATCCATCTCGCCCAACACTATCTCGGTGACTGTCGGCACCACGCAGCAGTTCACCTCGGTGGGCGCAACGTCGTGGACGGCAACGGTCGGTTCGGTCACCTCGACCGGCCTCTACACTGCTCCCGCTACCCTGCCCGCCAACACCGCGGCATCGGTTACGGCGAGCGGCCCCAACGGCTCCGCGACCGCAGCCATCACGCTGACGCCGCCAACCGCGCAGACCATCTCGCCTGCGCTCGCAACCGTCATCCTCGGCAATACCCTGCAATTCACTTCACCCGGAGCGAGCAAGTGGACCGCAGTTCTGGGTACGATCAGTTCCACCGGCCTCTACACCGCACCCTCCGGAACACTGCTCGGCGTAGACACCATCACGGCAACCGGTCCACTGAACTCGGCTACTGCGTCGGTCACACTCGTCGCCGTGCCTAGTTCGAGTGCGGTGGCTATCACCACGGACAATCCGCTCTATGGCTGGCAGGTGATTCCGGGCGCAACCCGCAGAATCCACGCTCGCGTCACCAATGGCACCAGCAATCAGGTCCGCTGGAGCTACTCGGCGGCAGGTGGTGCAACTGCCACCCTCACACCGGCTCCATCACCCAACATCCTCGGAGCCTTTGTCGATGTGACGGTGGGCTCGGTCGGAAGCGCCTGCAATAACATCGGAACCGCAACCAACCCCGTCTTCTCCTCTGCTGCGACGATCAACCTGATCGCCACCTCGGTCGACGACACGACGAAATCAGTCACCGTACCCATCAACATCTGCAATCCTCCGGTGCAGGCTTACGTCTCGCCGTTCAACGTCCGCCTTTACTCCGGCCAGACCATCAACCTTCAAAGCTGGATCTGGGGTGCAGTCAACGACAACGTAACCTGGAGCGTCATCCAGCCGTCCGGCGGCAACGGCACCTTCATCGCGCCGCCAGCCGGTGGCAGCGCAACCACGGCACGCGATGCCCTGTTCTCGGCCACCGTTGCCGGAAACTACACCGTCGTCGCAACCTCGGTTGCTGACCCGACGGTCTCCGCATCGGCGACCATCTCGGTCAGCGGCAACGCTTTGCCAACCTATGCAGTCACTCCCAACCACACCGAGCCTGTCGATTGCTCAGTCGACCCCACCCTCACCGGCAGGTCCTACGACGTCGGCGCGGGCCACACCTACCTCACGCTGGCCCAGGCCTTCATTGGCATCGGCTCCAACACCCTCAGCCCCGGAACGACCATCCGTCTGTTCAACACGGATACCACCGGGACCAACCCCACCCGTTATCACGAGTACCTCCGCATCGACGGCCAGGGAACCCAGACTCAGCCTATCCGCGTTGTCGGATGCGCAGACTCTGCCGGCAACCTGCCCATCATGGATGCGGCCAACGCCACCTCCTACTCGCCAACCGACAACAGCGTCGCTGCAAATATTGCAGGCCTCTACCAGATCGGCTTGCACAAGAGCAATGGATTCGCGGTATACCCCACGATCACCAGCCCGTCCTACATCGTCATCGAGGGTCTCGCCTTCCGCAACGCGTACCCCACCAGCACCAGCGGCGCGTCGAACTACTATTACAACCCCGGCAGCTCCACCGCAACCCAGTGGGGCCAGGCAGCAAGCTGCATTCGACCGTACGAGGGCAGCCACATCACCGTCCGCGGTAACGATATGCAGGATTGCAGCTTCGGTGTCCTCGGAGACTTCAACGGCAACAACGGCTGGGGCGGCTTCTTCGGCGACTTCGACATGCAGGGCAACTACTTCACCAACATCGGCGCGGTCAACCAGTCGGAGCACATGGCTTACGTCCAGGGCTTCCGACAAGTCATCCAGGGCAACGTCTTCGACCAGCTGAAGCCGGTATCGGCTGCCGGCGAATTGAAGATGCGTGGCGTCAGCGAGATCGTTCGCTACAACGTCTTCAACGCCTCCACCAACACCCGCACGATCGACTTTGTGGAAGAGCAGGACTCCAACATGTACATGTCTTTCCTCGGCTACTACTACACCCCGAGCGGAAGCATGTCCTTCCACACCGAGTATCCTTCCGATCCCTACACGCCAGACCTTATCGCCGCCGCCGACGAGGCATGGCACAAGGCCTACGCCTACGGGAACGTCATCAACATGGGTCCCGCTACCCCCAACTCACAGGCCCCGATCCACTTCTTCGGCGACCAGGGCCAGTACGTGGACGTCAACACCAACCCGCCGGTTCGCGTCGGCGACCTGTTCGACTACAACAACACGGTGTACTCGCCGGGCGGCAACTCACTGCACCTCGTAGACACCATGCAAAACCAGGACAACCAGTTCCGCTGGGAGTGGCCAACCCTGACTCTGTGGAACAACGCAACCTACGTTGGACCGATCAACACGGTCGGGAACCAGGTCTTCCAGATGTCCACCCTGCGGTCGGATATCTTCAACCTCGGACCGAACTGGCTCTCCTCCAACTGGGGAACCAACAACCTCAACTGCTCCAACAACACCGGCAACGTCTGCTTCGGAACCGGCTGGCCCTACCAGATGGAAACCAGCCAGTATCTCGATGGCGGCAACCTGCCGGCCCACGTGAACGGCCTGTCCAACCTGATCATCGGCGGCGGTACGATCCCATTCAGCCTCACGACGTGGGTTCCCACCAGTGGCGGCGGATTGGTCGGCGCCGGATCGGCTCTGCCTTCGACGGTCAGCAACATGCCGGTGCGGTTCCAGATGAACGCTCCAGGCTACTCCCTCACACCTCGTAAGTCGCCGCTGACCCTGGGCGCTCACGACTAAACCATCCCCACCCGGTACCCCATCTCAATGACAGTTTCTTCGTCATCGAGGTGGGGTTTCCCATTTAACCCGCGCCGCCATCTTGCGTGTTCCCGGTGTCAGCAGGCTTATCATCAATAAGTATGAGAGCTGACCCGATGCGCTGCCTGAGAAGTCTTCTGCTTTGCGTCACCGGCACTCTTCTTGTGTTCCCAGCCCTTGCGCAGGCAAGACCCAGTGTGGCCATCAACCCCGGCTACACCACGATCGGCGTGTCGACCACCCAGCAATACACCGCAGCAGTCACCGGACTCAGCAACGCCGCAGTGGTCTGGAAGGTCAACGGCATCGTCGGCGGCAGTCCAACGCTGGGGACGATCTCGCCCAGCGGTCTGTATCACGCCCCGGCAAAGATTCCCGCGACTGACCTGACAATTACCGCCGCCGCTTCCGACAAGGCCACGTCCGCAACGGTGTATGTCGTCGTCGCTGCGGCCGGGCCAACGATCACGAAGGTTTCCCCTGAAAGCATTCCCGTAGGCAACTACACCGCCACGGTGACTGGCGCGGGATTCGGGCCCGATTCCAAAGTAAAAGGTGCCGGCATCGTACTAGCCACGACCGTGGTCAATTCCACCACGCTCACCGTCACCGGATACCAGGGAACCGGGGGCGCAGTTGCGTTTCAGGTTCAGAACTCCGGCACACTTCCGGGTCCGGTGTTCAGCGTTCCTTTCCTGGCTCCGGTCGGATTGAGCGCCACCGCGATAGAAGTAGCACAGCCAGTCCGGCAAACAGTCCAGCAGGCGCTGACCTCTCCTCGCAAACCGTTGTTACAGACGGAGGGGGATTCCGGTTCGCCAACGGGTCCGGTGTCCATTCGGATCGTCTCCCCGCTGTATGGCTGGCAGGTTGTCCCCGGAGCCACGCGGCGCATCCACGCCAGCGCATCGAGCGGCCCCACCCGTCGCGTCACCTGGTCGTACACCACTGACGGAGGCGCAACAGCGACGATCACTCCGGCCGTCGCGCCGAACCTGCCCGGAGCATTCGTAGATGTAAGCGTTGGGGCAATCGGGAGTAAGTGCGTCAATACCGGCGGCGTTGCGGAGCCGGTGTTCTCTTCCGCCGCAACGGTGAAGCTGACTGCAACATCGGTGGACGACCCAACCAAGTCCGCCACGGTCCCGATTGCTATCTGCAAGCCTCCTGTGCAGGTATTCGTTTCACCTTTCAACGAGCGCCTGTACTCCGGCCAGATGGTCGACCTGCAAAGCTGGGTGTGGGGCGTCGCCAACGACAACGTAGTCTGGACCATCACCCAGCCTACAGGCGGAGATGGCCGCCTGATCGTTCCTCCGTCCGGCGGCAGTGCATCTACCAGCCGCGATGCTGTCTTCTCAGCCACGGCAGCCGGCATCTACACCGTGACCGCAGCCTCGACGGTCCACCCCGGAGTATCAGCATCCGCTACCCTCTCGGTCGATAGCGTTCCCATGCCGTATCCCGTCACCCGTAACCATACGGCTCCGGTCGATTGCAGTGTCGAGCCCACCAAATCGGGCAAGACCTACGACATTGGCGTGGGACATCCCTACGCTTCGCTCGCCGCCGCCTACGTTGCCATCGGCAACACTATTCTGAACCCCGGCACCACAATCCGCCTCTTCAACACCGACACCACCGGCAGCAATCCAACACGCTTCCATGAGTATCTGCGGCTCGACGGACAGGGAACTCAGGTGGCCCCGATCCGCATCGTGGGATGCGCCGATGCCGCCGGCAATCTGCCCATCCTCGACGCGGAAAACGCCACTGCCTACTCGAAGACGGACAACAGCGCGGCTGCACGCATCTCTGGTCTGTACCAGATCGCTCTTCACCACAGCGGAGCGTTCGCGGCGTACCCGACGTCCAACGCGCCGTCCTACATCATCATCGAGGGCCTGGCCTTCCGGAACGCCTATCCGCCGAACAACTTCTACGCACCCGGCAGCACAACTCTTACGCCCTGGGGAACGTCAACAAGCTGCATCCGTCCATACGAAGGCAGTCACATCACGGTGCGCGGCAACGATATGCAGGATTGCAGCTTCGGCATCCTTGGCGACTTCAACGGCAACAATGCGTGGGGCGGGTTCTTCGGCGACCTCGATCTCGAAGGCAACTACTTCACCAACATCGGCGCCGCCAACCAGTCCGAGCACATGGCCTACGTCCAGGGCTTTCGGCAATTGATTCAGGGCAACGTCTTCGATCGCCTGAAACCTGTGTCGCAATCCGGCGACCTGAAGATGCGTGGCGTCGCGGAGATCGTGCGGTACAACCTCTTCAACTCATCCACCAATACCCGGACGATCGACTTTGTAGAAGAGCAGGACTCGAACATCTACATGTCCTTCCTCGGCTACTTCTATGCTGCGAATGGGCACAAATCCTTCCGCTCGCAATATCCGGATGACGCTTACACGCCGGACTTGATCGCCTCCGCCGATGAGGCCTGGCACAAGGCGTACGTGTACGGAAACATCATCAACTTCGGGCCCAACGCCCCGATGTCCCAGGCTCCGATTCACTTCTTCGGCGACCAGGGGCCCTACGGCGACCAGAACACCAATCCGCCTGTCAGGGTGGGCGATCTGTTCACCTACAACAACACGATCTATTCTGTGGGCAGAAACTCGCTGCACCTGATCGACACCATGCAGAACCAGGACAACCAGATCCGCTGGGAGTGGCCCACACTCACGCTTTGGAACAACGCCGTCTTCGTCGGCCCGCTGAACCCCAACGCCGGCGTGGCCTTCCAGATGTCGACACTGCGCTCCGATATCTTCAAGATCGGGCCGATGTGGCTCTCGTCGAACTGGGGTACCAACACGCTCACCTGCTCCAACAATGCCAACAACCAATGCCTCGGCACCGGTTGGCCGCACCAGATGGAGACCACGCAATACATGGACGGCGGCAACCTCCCGGCACACGTCACCGGGCTCTCGAACCTGATCACCGGAGGAAGCACGGTGCCCTTCGACACGACGACGTGGGTTCCCACCAGTGGGGGCGGACTAATCGGTAAGGGTGCGGCGCTCCCGGAGGCGGTCAGCAACATGCCGGTGCGTTTCCAGATGAACCCGCCGAGCTACTCACTCACGCTGCGGAAGTCGCCGCTGACGCTGGGGGCTCACGACTGATGCGAAAGGTGGAAGGGTGGCCGAACAAAAAGCAGATCCCTCCGGGATGACAAACAGACTGAACTTGTTGTCATCCCGGAGGGATCTGCTTTTTTATTTTGCCGGTACCGGGAGGTAACTGCTCATCAGCTTCAGCAGTCCTTGCCTGCATGCGGGTTCGGGAAAGCATCCGCATCCGGCGGTTCCGTGCCATCGAGACACGCAAAATCCTTCTCGACAATCAATTCGAGGTCGCCCGTTCCATAAATCCCCACCTGGTTGGTCGCCGCCCACTGCTGCGTCGCATCCGACGACAGCGTGACCGTGATCCGATGCGGCTGGTATGAAACTTGTATCTCCAGGTCTGTAGTCCCAACTTCGAGAGCATAGGTCAGGCTTGCGTCGGGCCGTGCCCCGAATCGGATCGAGTCTGAGATCTGGCCGTTTGTCAGCAACGCCGCCACGTCGCTTTGGGAGACGCGGAGCCGCAGGGAATTGCCTTGAATACGCAACTTCATCCTTTTATTTTACGCGGACAAAAGCATGCGCGGCACCTGGTGAAAGCGTGCCGCGCGGTCTTGCAGTAAGGATTGAGGACTAGACAAACAACGGAGCAAGCACCAGCGTGATCGTCGCCAGCAGTTTGATCAGCACGTGCAGGCTTGGGCCAGCCGTATCTTTGAACGGATCGCCGACCGTATCGCCGACCACCGCAGCCTTGTGCGCGTCACTCTTCTTGCCGCCATACTTGCCGGTTTCGATGTACTTTTTGGCGTTATCCCACGCGCCGCCGCCGTTGTTCATCAGCATGGCAAGCAGCACGCCGGAGATTGTTCCGACCATCAGCAGACCCGCCACAGACTCCGCGCCGACGAGGTTGACCGCTACGCCCGAGATCGTCGGAACCAGCGAAGCCCCGGCCGAATCGAATGCCGCCGAAGCGTTGTAGCTCTGGCTGAAGTTCTTGAAGATCAGCCCGACCACAACCGGCAGACCGACCGCCAGCAGACCCGGAATCACCATCTCCCGCAGCGCAGCCGTGGTTACGATGTTGACGCAGCGAGCGTAGTCCGGCTTCGACGTCCCCAGCATGATGCCGGGGTTCTCCTTGAACTGGTTGCGAACGTCCTCGACCACCATCTGCGCCGTGCGTCCAACGGCCTTGATCGCCAGCGAGCTGAAGAGGTAGGTCAGCATCGCGCCGAGCAGGGCACCCACAAACACCGGAATCTGCGCCAGATTGATGTTGGTAAAGCTCCAGTGGGCCGGCATGAACGTCGTCAGTCCAGCCGCATGAGCATCGGCAATCCGGTCGCGCACCAGCTTGCCAATCTCTTCCAGATACGCAGAAAACAGCAGGAACGCCGCCAGCGATGCCGACCCGACTGCGTACCCTTTGGTCAGCGCCTTGGTCGTGTTTCCGGCAGAGTCCAGCTTGTCCGTGCGATCGCGAATCGACTCGTCCTGGTTGGACATTTCGATGATCCCGCCCGCATTGTCCGTAATCGGACCAAACGTATCCATCGCCAGAATGTAAGCTGCGCAGCTCAGCATTCCCATGGTTGCGATGGCCGTGCCGTAGATGCCCTTCGAAAAGTCGCTGATGCCCGCGACATCCGCCAGTCCCTGTACGCCGAAGTAGTAGCTGAGCAGCAGCGCCGCCGAAATGACGACTACCGGCATTGCTGGCGTCTCCATGCCAACAGCCAGACCGCTGATGATATTGGTTGCCGGTCCGGTGAGCGAGGCCTTCACAATCGACTGCACCGGCCCGTACTGCGACTCGGTGTAGTACTGCGTGATCCAGACGAACAGGAAGGCCGTCACCAATCCGACCACTCCGCATCCGAGGAGCCACGCCGGTGCCACTCCCGCACCGTTCAACATGCTGTAGACGGCCGCGGCGAAGCCCGCCAGCGCCAGCACCGACGTTACATAAAATCCGCGGTTGAGCGCCCGCATGGGGTCTTCCGTCTCGGTCGTCTTCACCACGAAGACCCCGACAATGCTGGCGATCAGGTTGATCGCAAGAACGATCAGCGGGAACAGAATCCCTTTGAGCCCAAACACCGGAAAGAGCGCTACGCCGAGGATCATTGCACCGACGTTCTCGGCTGCGGTCGACTCGAAGATGTCGGCGCCACGTCCCGCGCAGTCGCCAACGTTGTCGCCGACCAGGTCCGCGATAACCGCCGGATTGCGCGGATCATCCTCGGGGATTCCCGCCTCAACCTTGCCCACCAGATCGGCGCCTACGTCGGCTGCCTTGGTGTAGATACCGCCGCCCAGTTGTGCGAACAGAGCTACCAGCGAAGCTCCAAATCCAAACCCGACCAACTGGTACGGGACGCCCTGCGGATCGGTCAAACCGCCAAAGAGAAGGAACAGCGACGACACACCAAGCAGCGAAAGCGCGACTACTACCAACCCCGTCACCGCTCCGCCGCGCAGGCTCATCTTCAGCGCAAGATCGAGGCTGGTTCGAGCCGCCGAAGCCGTCCGGATATTTGCGCGGATCGAGCAGTACATGCCCGTAAATCCCGCCAGCCCGGAGCATACCGCGCCTACCAGAAAGCTGATTACGGTCTTGGCGGCGTAGGGAGCCGTTCGCGGCGAAAAGTGGTACCCCACAAACACCACCACCGCCAGCAGCAGCGCGATCATCCCGATGGTCTGATACTGCCGCTTCAGAAACGCCTCCGCACCCTCCCGAATGGCGTTCGAGATCAACTGCATGTCCGCCGTACCGGCGTCGGCAGCAATGACTGCGCGAGCTATGAAAAATGCAACCAAGAGAGCAAAGACGCCGACACCGATCGCAACCCAGAGATAGAGGCGTCCGTCGTTCGGATCACCAACCGCAGGGCTATAGGTCGAGCCTGTCTGATGAACTGCAAGGGCCAATAGGGAAACTACCTGCATGAACGAATCTCCTGAATTGTGATTTAGAGTGCAATGCTTGCGTTGCAATCTCGAAGGCGCCCATTACACCACGCACTCGAAGAGGGGTCAATGATGGCCGCACAGATCGCCGCACGAGCGAATGCCCGGGCTGGTTGGCCCGGGCATTCGTAACAGATTTGCAGCGCTTTTCAGGGAGTCATGTCTAGTGGCACTGGACCCCGTTGACGGAGAAGGTCGCCGGGTTGGTGTTCGTGCCGCTGTAGTTCGCGTTCCAGCCAATCCCCGAGACCGTCCCGCCAGCCGCTACGCTGCCGTTCCACGCGGCGTTCGCAATCGACACCTGCTGCCCGCTCTGCGTGTAGTTGCCGTTCCACGAGGTGTAGATCTGCTGGTTTCCGCCGTACGTCCAGGTGACGGTCCAGTTGCTCCACGCGGTTGATCCGTTATTCGTGATCGAAAGGTTCCCCGTGAAGCCCGCGTTCCAGTCGTTCTGGTTCACGTAAGTCACGTGGCATCCACCCGGAGCTGCTGCCTGCGTGGTGGCGCTGGCCTCATTGGAAGCCGTGGATGACGCAGCGCCCGAAACCGCCTTGACCATGAAGTAATACGCCGTGCTCGCCGTAAGTCCGCTTGCGGTAAAGCTCGTGCCGGTTACGCCGCTCGCCACCACGGTGGCTTCCGTGCCAGCCGACGTCCCGCTCAGCAGCGTGTAGGACACGCCTGAGGTAGAGCTCGCCGCCCAGCTAAGGTTGATCTGCGAAGACGAGGTCGCCGTCGCCGTCAGCGCCGTCGGAGCCGATGGTGCCGGAGCTGCCGTGGTGCTCGCAGTCACCGGGCTCGAAGCCGCCGTTCCCGCTGAGTTCACAGCCGCAACCGTGAAGGTGTACGCCGTGCTCGCTGTCAGACCGGTCACCGCGTAACTCATCGACGCCAGCCCGCTCGCAATCGGCGAGGGTCCGTTGAACACTGTGTAGGTAACCCCAGCGGTCGCGCTCGCTGACCATATCAGGTTGATCTGCGTCGAAGATGACGACGTTGCCACCAGACCGCTCGGAGCCGATGGAACAGTCGTGGTTGGCGGAGTCACCGGGCCACCGATTCCCGCGCTCAAGGTAGTGGCACTAGCCTGGCTGGAGGGAGATGAAGTCCCGCCACCCGAGATCGACCGCACCACGAAATAGTAGGTGGTGGAGGCCGACAGCCCGGTCGCCTGGTAGCTCGTCCCCGCAATTCCTGTTGCCAGCAGCGTGTTGGTTGCGCCAGAGCTTGTCCCTGCATACACCGCGTAGGTCGCGCCGGTGTTAGGCACAGCGTTCCAGGTCAACCCAATCTGCGTTGTCGACACCGCCGTCGCCGCGAGTCCAGTCGGAGGGATGGAAGGCAGAGTTTGCGTCGTTGCCGTCGCCTGATTGGAGGCAGCAGACAGTGCGCCGCCGCTTGATATCGCCTTGACCGTGAAGAAGTAGGCGGTGCAGTCGAGCAGGCCGGTCACGGCGTAGTTCTGCGACGGAACACCGGTGGCCGCCAACGTTGTGGCCGCGCCGGAAACGGTCCCGATGTAGACGTTGTAGGTCACGCCGGAAGTAGTACTCGGCTGCCAATTGAGGTTCACCTGTGACGCCGAACCCGGACTTGCCGCGAGTCCGAACGGAGCCGCCGGAGCGACCGATGCTGCCTGCGTCGTGGCTGTCGCCAGGTTCGAAGCCGTTGACGTGCCGGTCGATGAGACCGCCACCACTGTGTAGCTGTACGCGGTGCTCGACGTCAGACCGGTCGCCGAGTAGCTCGTTCCCACCAATCCACTAACGACCGCGGTGCTGCCGCTGTACACCGTGTAAGTAACACCTGATGAAGTGCTCGCCGTCCAGCCAAGGTTGATCTGCGACGACGAGATGGTCGTTGCGGTCAGCGATGTGGGAGCCGCGGGCGGTACCGGAGCTTTCGTGGTTGCGCTTGCCGTGTTGGATGCCGTAGAAGGCGTTCCACCCAGCACCGCCACCACCGTGAAGCTGTATGCTGTGTTCGCCGTCAGGCCGGCCGCCGAGTAGCTGGTCCCCGTCAATCCGCTCGCGACCACCGTGCTGCCGCTGTAGACCGTGTAGGTTACGCCCGCCGTGCTGCTCGCAGTCCAGCTCAGGTTGATCTGCGAGGCAGACACCGCAGCCGCAGCGAGTCCGGAAGGAGCCGATGGCGGAGGTGGTGCCAACGTCGTCGCGCTACCCACACCCGATGGAGCGGAGGTCGCCGTCGCCGTGATGCCAACGATGGTGAAGTAGTAGGTCGTGTTGGCGGACAGTCCAGGCACCGTATAGCCCGTTCCGTGGACATTGGTAGCGACCAGGTTCGTCACCGACGCAGCCGAAGTCCCGCTGTAGACCGTAAATGTCTGTCCACCCGCGTTCACCAGCCACGAGAGATTGATCTGGGATGGCGAGACAGCGACGGCCGACGGAGTGCCGGGTGCGGCGGTCGTCGGCGGAGCCTGCGTGGTTGCGCTGGCGGTATTCGAGAGCGCGGAATTGCCGGTGGCTGATACGGCCTCCACCGCGAAGTAGTAGGAAGTGGATGCGTTCAACCCAGTCGCCTGGTAGCTCGGAGTCGACACACCACTTGCGAGCACCGTGCCGATGCTGCCTGCGCTGGTGCCGAAAAAGATCGTGTAGGTGACGCCGCTGGGAGTGCTTGGCGACCACGCGAGATTGACCTGGCTGGCAGATACCGCTGCAGCAGCTAACTGCGAAGGCGCGGAAGGTGCCGTTACGCCGCCGGAGGACGTCAGGTTGAGCGGGAACTGGATGCTGGCCAGCGTCGATTGTTTCAGCGAACTGACAGGAGTTGGATCGTAGTTGTAATCCAGCAGCCCATAGGAGTCTTCGCCGTTCAGCGCCCAATACGTCCAACTCACGGCCGGATTTGTCTTTAAGAAGGTCGTCAGACTCTGAAACCACTGGCCCTGGCTGCCGGCGTTCGAACCCTGCGCATCCGTATCCGAGTTTCCCGTCCCAAACTCCCCAAGCCACACCGGGGCAGTGCCCTGCTGGCTGATATAAGCCCAGTGTTTGGTCCATACATCTGCGAGACTCGACGGCGTTGTGCTGCCGTCGAACCAGGATTGCCCGTACTCGTTCGGACCATAGTCGTGCGCCGAATAGACAAGCTGGTTCCGCACCGAGAGCTTCACCGGCGACTTCGCCACGCCCTCCAGGTCACCGCCCCACCAGTAATAGTCGTTGTTGTAGGCGTCCGTGCCTTCTACGAAGATCAGCAGGTTTGCATTCACTGCCAGCACCGCGTCGCCACCACGCTGAGCCGCCAGATGCCAGTCATTCGCGCCGCCACAATCCCAGCAAGCGCCGCCGGAGTATGCATTGTGCGGCTCATTGCGCAGGTCCATGCCGATCACAGTCGGATCCCCCGCGTAACGCTTCGCCAGCATCTGCCAGTCGTTGATCCAGTTCTGTTCCGGATACTGGCCGGTGTACCAGAGGCCGTTCGCCTCCGCACTGTTGCCCGCTTCCGACCGATGGTTGTCCAGGATCACTTTCAACCCGACCTTACCGGCGTAGGTGATGATGTGGTCCAGTACTTCGAGCGAATTGAGGCCCTGCAGGTCCGTATTCGCCGGCCCGAAGTTGGCCCAGTAGGTGATGTTGAGCTTGGTCCCCGGATTCTCAACCATCTCGTTCGAGAACGGGATGCGCACGGTGTTGTAACCCTGCTTCTGGATCGTCTGGAGGATGGCTTTGTAGTCCTGGCTGGACAGTCCGTGGGCTACAAGATCGGTCGTCTCAAACCCGTACCAGTTGATCCCGGCGATGCGCACGGGCTGGTTGTTCGAGTCAACGATCTGGGCGCCGCTGGTGTGCCAGTAGCCCACTCCCTGAGCGTTGGCTGTGGAAGCTGTCCCGAGGCCGAGAACCAAGGCAGCAAGGACACGAACAACTTGAAAGACGGAATGGCGGATACGGCTCTGTACGATCATGGGCAAGCTCCCTCAGGAGTAAAAAGACTGCAATCAAAGCAACTACAACTCCGACCCATCATTGGAAATATCCCCTGTGGTTCCTTCGAGGGACTTCCAGTCGCCTGATTCACGCGATCAATTAGATCTGGCTCCTCGGAGGCTGTCGGAAGACAGACATCAGAGATTTCTACTTGGGTCCCGAATAGCAGGACCTGATGAAAGATAGCCCGAGCCAGATCACGGTCGCATCGCGCAGCAGTGGAATACCCCTGTAACGTTAGTCGGCCTCCCACTGCAACTTGATCGCGGCTTCGTCTACAACTTCACCGGCAGCCGACTACAACTTCCCGGCCTTCAATCGCGAACAAACTTGGGACTCGCTCTACGTCTCTTGTCTCAGTTGGTCGCTCCGCTGCGATTCATTAGGCAAACTATTCCCAAATCAACCCTCCGCGCTATATAGTCACCCTGCGGTTTCCCTGGAGGATTTTTGGTGCGTAAACACACTCTCGCCCTTGCGGTTCTTGATCTCGCGTCAACCCGCTGGCGGCGCTCGCCTTCGCCGGTAAGGTCAAGACCGCAGTCGAAGACAACGGCACCGCCCAGCGCGAACTCGATTACGACAACACCCGCATCCCCGTCTCCTACCCACCGGCCTACGACCCGCCGCCCGGCCCCGTCTCCAGCACCAGCGACACCACCCATCTCAAAGAAGGCCGCGTCCTCGTAGCGCAACTCTCCAACACGGAATTTCTGGTCGCCGGAATCGATTGCCGCGTCCAGTTCCTGCCCACCGTCCACTCCAGCAAACAAATGCAGATGCTCAAAGTCGAAGCGGGCCGCTATGACGGCGAAACCTGGGTCCCAACCCGCCTGTGGAACGGCGACGAAACCGACAACGGCCTCAACTTCGGAGGCAAGGGCTCGCTCCTCCACGTCAAGGTAGGAACCTTCTAATGGCCACCATTCAAGAACTCGTAGCCGTCATTCCGGACAAAGTCCGGAATCTCCGTATTTTGCCTTTGCCTTTCGGATTAGCGTGGGGCTTCAGCCCCACGAATACCCTCTCCACGATAAAAGGGGCTTTAGCCCTGGGCCTTCTCCTGCTCGCCGCATCCATCCAGGCCCAGCAACCCTGGCAGCACCTCCAGAACCCCACTACAGCCGAGGTCCAAAAGGCGTGGCAGTCGCCACCACCCGAGTACGGCCCCGAACCGTATTACGGCCTCAACGGCCCGGTCACCATCGACACCGTTCGCCATGACCTCGATACCATGCACGCCCTCGGCTACCAGGGCGTCACCGTGCAATACGGCTACGGCGCGAGCTTTCAATACCTCTCGTCCGAATACTTCACTTTCTTCAAACAATTCGTCGCTGAAGCCAAACAGCGCAACATGCGTATCTGGATCGTCGACGACGCTGGCTACCCATCGGGCTTCGCGGGAGGCAAGTTCACTGTGGAGCATCCCGAGCTTCGCATGCAGGCGCTGGTTCTCACCAGGTTTCCAGCTAGCGACCTTGATCGGCCGGTCCCCGACAACTTCGTCGCCGCTACCGCCGTTGACGCCAAAGGTGAATTCGGGCAGATGCCCGTGGATACTGTCAATAAGTACTGGAATGCTCCCTCCGGCACACAAACCGTGTACCTCGTCACGCACGAATTCATGACGTCGCCAACCCGCTCGGATACCAACCCCAAGCGGGTCAAAGATGGTTCGCAATCGCTTGAAGACTATCTCGACCCTGCCGCCACAAAGCAGTATCTCGAGTTCACCCACGAGCAGTACAAGAAGGCCGTCGGCGAAGAGTTTGGCAAGACCATTATGGGCTTCCGTGGCGACGAGCCCGACTACTCCATCGCCGGGCTGCCCTGGACACCGAAATTCTTCGACACCTTTCAGAGGCTAAAGGGCTACGACATCCGACCCTATCTCGCAAGCTTCACTCCGCCCGCTCATATCGCGGGCCAGAAAGACCCCGCTCCAGCACTTCTTTCCGAAGCCAACCGTCGCGCCAAAGCCGATTATTACGACGTCTTCTCGCAGCTCTTCCGCGACGGCTTCTTCAAGCCGCAGGCCGACTGGTGCGCCGCCAACCACCTCGAATACCAGACCCACCTGAACCACGAGGAGATGGAGATGCAGCTCGTCCGTAGCGAAGGCAGCTTCTTCCGCGACATGCAGTACGTCCAGGTTCCCGGCATCGACTCGATCTGGCACCAGATCTGGATCGACACCATCTCCGACTTCCCCCGCCTCGCCTCATCGGTCGCGCACCTCTACGGTCGCCCCCGCGCGATGACCGAGTCCTTCGCCGCTTACCGTCCTGAGCCCGACCTGCCCATGGTCAAGTACATCCTCGACGAGCAGTTCGTACGCGGCATCAACCTGATCGAAACGATGTATTACCCCGCCACCAGCAGCCCAAACCGCGGCGGGCCAGCCAAGTACATGCAGGACCCGGCCTACCCCGCACTCCTCGCCTACGTCCGCCGCATGAGCTACCTGATGTCCATCGGGCGACCTGACGCCAACGTCGCACTGTATCTCCCGTCGGCTTCGATGTGGCTGGGCGACACCGCCTCCGATACCCAGTTTGTCTCCACCGAACGCCTCCTCTCTGAACATCAGATCGACTTCGACATCGTCGACGAAGACTTCCTCTCCCGCCCGACGGGATGTCCCACCTGCCGTTTCTACAACGACAAGCTGATCGCCCACTCTGGCAACACCTACCGCACTGTCGTCATCCCTGACGCTTCCGTTCTAGACCAACCTGTACTTACCCGCCTCCAGACCCTTGCCAGAGCCGGAGGCAAGGTCCTTTTTCTCGGCTCCGCCCCTAAACTCATCGCCAACAAAACCATCCTCGATGCCCGCCCCGCCACCGCCGCCGACTTCCCCTGGGCCACCATCGTCCCCGTCACTCTCCCCGAGACACCCACACCCCCAGCCCAACCACCCACCGCTTCACCCACCCCTATGGCCGTCGCGCCCGAGATCCTCACCGCCCTGAAAACCATCGCCCCGCAAGACGCAACCCTCGACACTCCGGATCCCGCTGTCCGCCTGATCCATCGCAAGCTCGCCGACGCCGAGGTCTACCTCTTCTTCAACGAGAGCGCCGCCCCCACTTCCCACACCATCCGCTTCAAGACCAAACCACGCAGCATCGAAGTCTGGAACCCCGAGACTGGCGCAGTGACCTCATCATCACCCGCCCTCAACCTGAAACCCTACGAAACCCGTGTCATGGTAGTGCGGTGAAAGTCCGTCACAATTTGCCGGGAATCTGCCCGCGAAATGAAATCGCCAGAATGATGACCCGGTCTTCCGTTACGCGAAAATAGATGCTGACGCGTCGCTCGAAACCCATCACTCGAACATCGTGCCCAAGCTCAGGCTGCATCGTACCGCGTTCCGAGCCGGTGGCTAGCGATTCGCAGGTAGTACGCAACCGAGCAAGGAATCTGGCAGCGTTCTCAGGGTAAAACCGGCCCGCCAAATATCGATAGAGCGCTCGAAGCTGCCGCTCGGCTCGCGGCATAAGGACTACGTCACGCACACTCAACCAGCCTTTGCATGGTCCCGCGATGCAAGCCCTAGATTGCGCCAGACTTCGTCAATCGAAATTGCCGACTCCGGCACATCCAGCGATTCCTGGTAGGCCATCATGACTTCTTCCCGGACGAAGCGCCGCTGCTCCGCGGCCTCGAGTTCGATCAGTTCGCGTACCGCGTCGCCTTCCGACGCCGCATCGCCGCGCTCCACAAGTCCACGAACAAACGACAGCGCTTCGTTCGACAGCCGGACCTGCAACACACCGGACTTCGCCATGCGGCACCTCCACCTATCGCAATGATACCTGTAAGATGCTCTCGTGACCCCCTCACCCGAAGCGCTGCCGCTCCCGCCAAAGAAGCCCTTCGTCCGCACGCTCTACTTCCGTGTCATCGTCGGCATCCTCGCGGGCGTCGCCACCGGCATCTTCTTCCCGCATTTCGGAGCATCGCTCAAGCCCCTCGCCGACGCCTTTATCAAGCTGATCCGCATGCTCATTGCGCCGATCATCTTCTTCACCGTCGTCGCCGGTATCGCGGGCGTCGGAGACCTGCGCAAGCTCGGTCGCATCGGCCTCAAAGCCCTCATCTATTTCGAAGTCATCACAACCCTCGCGCTGCTCATCGGCCTCGGCGTGGCTACAGTCGTCAAGCCGGGCGTCGGCATGAACGTCGACCCGCACACCCTCGACACCAAATCTATCGCGCAGTACACCGGCGACACCGCCCACACCACCGGCGTCGACTTCTTCCTCAACATCATTCCCGACAGCTTCGTCGGAGCCTTCAGCAAAGGCGAAATCCTGCAGGTCCTGCTGCTCGCCATCCTCACCGGCATCGCCCTCACCATGCTCGGCAACGACGAGCGACTCAGCGGCCTGCTGCAATCGCTCAGCAAGCTCTTCTTCAAGCTCGTCGCCGTCGTCATGGAAGCCGCGCCCCTCGGTGCGTTCGGAGCGATGGCCTTCACCATCGGCAAATACGGTGCCGCGACGCTGCTCTCGCTCGCCAAGCTGATGGCCTGCGTTTACCTCACCAGCATCGCGTTCGTCTTCATCGTGCTGGGCGCGGTCTGCTGGGCCAACGGCATCAACATCTGGCGATTCCTCGTCTACATCCGCGAAGAGCTCCTCATCGGCCTCGGCACCTCCGCCTCCGAACCCGTACTCCCACGCCTGATGATCAAGATGGAGAACCTGGGCTGCTCGCGTGTCATCACCGGCCTGGTCATCCCGGCGGGCTACTCGTTCAATCTCGCCGGAACCAGCGTCTACCTCACGACCGCCGCCATCTTTATTGCGCAGGCCACCAATGTGCATCTCTCGTGGCAGCAGCAGGCCTTCGTACTTGGCGTGTTGATGCTCAACTCGAAGGGCGCGGCCACGGTCACCGGCGGAGGCTTCATCACGCTCGCCGCAACGCTTGCCGCGGTCGGCACCATTCCCGTAGCGGGAATCGCACTGATCGTCGGCGTCGACCGCTTCATGTCCGAGATGCGCACCCTCACGAACATCATCGGCAACGGCGTCGCAACCATCGTCGTCGCACGTTGGGAGGGCCAGTTCGACGACGACCGCGCCAGAATGCTGCTCAACGCATCGGCGGCACGGTCCATCGACTAGAGCCACCCATCGTTAGTGCCTTCCCGGTCAACGGGTTTCCATCTTTGTACCCCATCTGAGAATCCCCCGGCGTGCCCGGCAATATCCGGCATACTCAGTTCATGGTGCCCCTGCAGGCGCCCGATAAAGGTCTTTAATGACCAGGCTGAGGTTCACCGCGATGAGAAATGCCACTTGGAATTCCATGCACCGTTTGCTCCGCGTCGCATTGATGCCTCTTGTTGCGATCGCGCCCGTGCGCTACACCCTGGGCCAGGCCGCTCCCGCCGCCTACGGCAGCCCCGCCATGTCGCGGGTGGATCTCTTCGCTGGCTACGCCTACCTGTATCCGTTCAACAGCGATATCGGCAACATCAATTACCCGAGCATTCCTTTCGGTGCCGATGGCAGCGTGGCAGCCTATTTCACGCACCACTTCGGCGTCCAGGTGGAAGGTAATTACTCGCCCAACGGCGACACGGATAACAACTGCGTCTACACCGCACAGGCCGGACCCATCGGACGCTTTCAGGCCGGCCGCTTCGTGCCGTTTGCTCACGTGCTCGGCGGTGGAGCGATCGTAGGTGGACCGCGCGCCCAGACCTGCGATAAGTGGGGCTATGGCGGAACCGTCGGCGGCGGCCTCGACTATATTCTCCCGGTCTTCCACGATCGCCTCGCCATCCGCGCCTTCCAGGCCGACTTCGTGTACGCCCACATCGACAACGGACCCATCGCCGCAGGCGGATTTCGCGGCGGCATCGGCGACATTACGGCAGTGCGCGGCTCGGCCGGCATCGTCTTTCGCTTTGGCGACATGAACCCCGGCGGGAAAGAACCGCCCACCTTCAACTGCTCCGCCGAACCCCAGAATCCGTTCCCCGGCGACCCCGTCATCCTTACAGCCAGCGCCATCGACGTGAACCCCAAGCGCAAGCCCACCTATCTCTGGACCTCCAGCGGCGGCACAGTCGGCGGCGATGGAGCTAGAGCCGCCGTCGACACCGCGAGCCTCGCCCCCGGCACCTACGCCGTCACAGGCAAGCTGGTCGAAGGTCCGAAGCAGCGACTCGTTGCAGCTTGCACGACGGCCTTTACCGTCCGCGCGTATCAGCCGCCCACCGTTGCCTGCTCGGCCGATCGCGCAGCCATCCACTCCGGCGACGGCGTTGCCATCAAGGCCACCGCGCGCAGTCCGCAGAACCGCCCACTCCTCTACTCCTACGGAACCACCAGCGGCGTCATCGTCGGCAACGGACCCACCGCGGCACTCTCCACCGCCGGCACCTCCCCGGGCAACATCACGGTCACCTGCAACGTGTCGGACGACAAGGGACAGACGGCATCTGCGACCACCAGCATCGTCGTCGCCGCGCCCCCGCCGCCTCCGCCCGCCGTCGTCACACCCACCATGCAAAGCCTGTGCAGCATTACCTTCGACCGCGACAAGAAACGCCCCGACCGCGTCGACAACGAAGCCAAGGGCTGCCTCGACGACGTCGCTCTGACCCTGAATCGCGAGACCGCCGACAAGCTGCTCATCATCGGCAGCCACGCGGACAGTGAAACGAACCGCGACTCGGCCATCCGCACCATGAACGTCGCCGACTACCTGACGCACGAGAAGGGTATCGACCCGGCCCGCCTAGACCTCCGCATCGGACCCGACAACAACCGTTCCGTCGCCATGATGCTCGTACCGCCCGGAGCTGCTCCTGCTCCAGCCGCCGCCGCGAGCTTCGACACGAGCTCCATCAAACGGACCGGGCAGGCTTACGGCACCAAACGCACCACCGCTGCGCCACGCGGATCCGCAAAACCACGGGCGCATGCGGCACCCCCAAAGAAGCGCAAAATAGCCAAAGCCTCGCAGTTCTAAGGTCAGGAAAGTGCAATAACGACCCCGGTCTTCGGGCCGTTATCGCACTTTCCTGTCAATTCATCCGAATCTGCGATACAGTAACCTCGAGCCCATACGACGGCCTTTGTGGGCCACCAAGAGCCGTCGCGACCGCTCCCAGGAGCCCCACATGACCACACCTACCTCGCGCCGCAATTTCCTGCGCAACGCCTCATTCGCTGCCGCCGCCGTGCCGCTGCTCACCGAAGGCGGACTTGCCCGCGCCGCCGCACAGGCATCCGGCCAGCAGGTCTACACCTTCGGCGTCAACCATCCGCTCCCCGCCGATACCGTCCTGATCAACGCCAACGAGAATCCGCTGGGCCCCTGCAAGGCTGCCTGCGAGGCCATCAACAGCATCCTCAAAGTGGGTGGACGCTACGACATCTATGACCACAACACGATCCTTATCAAGCAGGTCGCCACGTCGCTGGGGCTTAAGCCGGAGAACGTCGGCCTGTACCCCGGCTCGTCCGAGCCCCTGCACTACACGGTGCTTGCCTTCACCTCGCCGACCAAGGGCCTCGTCACCGGCGATCCCTCGTATGAGGCACCGATGGGCGGTGCAATGGTCACGAAAGCTCCCATCGCCCGCGTCCGCCTGACCGGCGACTACGCCCACGACACCAAGGCCATGGTCGCAGCCGACCCCAATGCCGGCGTCATCTACATCTGCAACCCAAACAACCCGACCGGCACCATCACCGCGAAGAAGGATATTTTGTGGGCGCTCGAAAACAAGCCCAAGGGTTCGATCCTGCTGGTCGATGAGGCGTACATCCACCTCTCCGACGCCGAGAGCGTTGTCGACCAAGTCGCGCTCGGCAAGGACCTCATCGTCCTTCGCACCTTCTCGAAGATCTACGGCATGGCCGGCATACGCGCGGGTCTCGCGCTGGGCCGCCCCGACCTCCTCAAGAAGATCGAGATGTACAACGGCGGAAGCGCGATGCCGATCACCGCGCTCGTCGCGGCCAGTGCATCGCTCAGCGACACCAACTTGATTCCCGAGCGCAAGAAGATCATCGGCGACACCCGCGGCGAGACGCTCGCCTGGCTCAAGCAGAACAACTACAAGGTCATCGGCGATCCGCAATCCAACTGCTTCATGATCGACACCGGCCGCAAGGGCAGGTCCGTCATGGCCGCCATGGAAGCCAAGGGCGTTATCATTGGGCGCGTCTGGCCGATCTGGCCCCTCGCCGTCCGCATCTCTGTCGGAACCCCCGCCGAAATGGCGAAGTTCCGCACTGCTTACAAGGAAGTGATGGATTCCATGCCGGCAGTCGCCTCAGCAGACGTCCACGAATCCCTCACTCCGACTTTGACCCGCTCCTCCATCGGCTAACCCCGCGCCTACTTGTTTGTCATCCCGTAGGGATCTGCTTTTGTCGTTGAACTTTCCGGGTGCCCCATCTCAATCGGCTATATCGATTGAGGTGGGGTATCGACTTTAACTCTCCGAGGCCGCCACAACCCAGCGATGTACACTGAAACCTCTTCGACATCTTCCAAGGCAGGTACCTCCGTGAATCGCTCCGCGCTCTCGCTCGCCGCCGCGTCTCTCCTCTTGTCCCTCCCCGCGTTGGGCCAGTCCACGCGCGCCAAGCCTGTCACCCAGGCCGAGATCGACGCCATCACCCGCGACGCCATCCTCATCGACAGCCACAACGACGTGCCCTCCAACACCATCGACGGCTACGACATCGCCACGCCCAGCAAGAACGAGACCGACCTCCCGCGCATGAAGGGCTTCCTCGGCGCCGAGTTCTTCTCCGTCTATGTCAGCGCGAACTATGTTGAGGGCAACCACAGCGCCAACCGCGCGCTGCAGATGATCGACACCGTCAAGACCGACATCATCGCCAAATACCCGAAAGAATTCCTGGCCGCCACCACCGCCGCCGACATCGAGCAGGCGCACAAGGAACACAAGATCGCCGGGCTGATGGGCATTGAAGGCGGTCACGCCATCGAGAATTCGCTGCGCCTGCTGCGCGATTTCTACGCCCTGGGCATCCGCTACATGACGCTCACCCACTTCAACACCAATGACTGGGCCGACTCACAGGGCGACGTCGACGACCCCAAGGTGAAGCACCACGACGGCCTCACCCCATTCGGCAAAGATGTCGTCCGCGAGATGAACCGCCTCGGCATGATGGTCGACATCTCGCACGTCGCCGACAAGACCTTCGCGGACGTCCTCGAAGTCGCCACGGCTCCCGTGATCGCGTCGCATAGCTCCTGCCGCGCCGTCTCGCCGCACACCCGCAACATGACCGACGACATGATCAAGGCGCTCGCCAAAAATGGCGGCGTCCTCCAGATCAGCTTCGGCTGCGACTTCCTCTCCGAGCGCTACTACACCTACGGCAAGGAGCACGCCGGCGACCAGCGCGCCATGATCGCTGAACTCCGCAAGATCGAGGACCCCAAGGCTCGTACCGAAGCCATGGCAAAAATGCGCGCTGAAGCCGCCGCCAAAAACCCACCCGCAACGCTCGCCGACGTCGTCGCCCACATCGACCACGCGGTCAAAATCGGCGGCATAGACCACGTAGGCATTGGCACGGATTTCGACGGCGTAGGCTGCGTCCCGCCGGACCTCGCCTCCTACGCGATGTTCCCCAACCTCACCAAAGCGTTGCTGGAGAAGGGCTACTCGGCGGTCGACATCAAGAAAATCTACGGCGGCAACCTGCTCCGCGTCATGCGCTCGGTCGAGAAGCGTGCTGCCGAACTGAAGGGCACGCCCGCCATCGAAACGAAATTCCCCGGCGAGAAAACCGTCAGCGAGTTCTAACCCTATTTTTGGTTGTCATCCCGGAGGGATCTGCTTCTGTCCACGGTCCAGGCAGTCCGGTGCCCCATCTCAATCAGCATCATCGATTGAGATGGGGTCCCATCGAACTACTTTGCCGCCGCAGCCTTCTTTGCTGCAAAGCTGCCGTTGACAGCCAGCGGGTCGACATAGATCGCTCCGCTGTAGTTCCCGTCGTCGCCAATGGTCCCGGTGTACGTCAAGGTGAGCGCATCACCTTGATATTCGCCCCCATGTTTGTAGACAACCTTGTTGTCGTCGATCGTCCCCGTTGTGGCGTACGACTTGCCGGCGTTCGTGCATGTTCCGGCCAGCTTCGCATCGGTCTGGGTGAAGGTGCAGGTTTCGCTGATCGGGTATCCCTGAACGTCGCCCGAGATGGCCCAATCCCCTGTAACGTTAGCCGTGGCAGAAAACAACCCTGCCGAAACCGCCGCCGCCAATAAAAGACTCTTCATGTTGCTTCTCCGTTGTGCAATTTTTGCCTGCCGTGCGTTGCGAGATTAGTCTACTTCTTGGCCTTCACAGCCACAACCATGATCTCGACCAGACCCCAGTCCGTCGCCAGCGCGGCAACCTGCATCGCGGCACGAACCGGCTTCAACGGCTGATCGGCGGTCCCGAAAAACTTGTCATAAGCCTTGTTCAAACCCGCGAAGTCCATCTTGCCGCCCTTGGCTGGATCGCCCGCCACGAAACACTCCATCGACACGATGTCGCCCAAGGTCAGGCCCTCGGCTTTCAGAATGTCCTGGATCTTATTCAGCACGGAAGTCGCTTGAGCTTCGGTGTCGCCGTAGATCGCCGGGGTCCCCTTGGCCTTGTCGGCGGGCGTGGCTGGGGACGCCATCTGGCCCGCGATGTAGAGCGTATCGCCGGCCCACACCGTGGTCGAAAAACGCGCATTTGCCGCGCCCATCCGCTTCACAGTTACCTGCGCCTGCATAGCACACGGAACGGCAACCAACGCCGCCGCAATCAATAGATTCCTGACCTTCATAGCACACTCCCTTTGTAGTTCGGATTAGCGTGGGGCTTCAGCCCCACGAATAAAGTTCATCAAAACATTGGGGCTTTAGCCCCGGCCCTACGCAGACTTCACCTTGTCGCTGATCGTCTGCACCACTCTCTTTGCGCTCAACGCCGCGCCTTCCATCCACGCGTTCACGTTGCTCACCGTATCGCCCGCGAAGTAGTACGGGCCGTCGGCTTCCGTAATGATGTTGTAGCCTGCGCGTCCACCGCCCCAGCTGCGAATCCACGAAGCTTCGTTATACTTGATCTGCCGCCAGCTCACATAGATCGGCTTCTTCATCTCCGGTCCGCAGCCCGGATGCAGCTTCTCCATATTCGCCTTCGACGCCGCAAACTTCTGATCCAGCGTCAGATCCCAGAACGGCGTTCCCTGCTCCTCCATATAGCCGCAGACGACCACGCCCGTATCCGCCATCAAATTCGCCGACGGATACCACACTGGGCTGGGCCCCTGCGAGAGAAACGACAGCCCGCCGTAGATGTTGTAATCCTGCTCCCAGAACCGGCGCGCCTCCCACGCGATCTTGTAGCTGCCAGAGGCCACGCTGCCTGTGACAACGCTCTTGAACGCGGGCGAAAGATCATTGTCGATCTTCTTCAGAATTTCGAACGGTAGAGCCACAATGCAGTACTGCGCCTCGAGATTCTTCTCCGCCCCGCCCTGCGTGTAAGTCACCGAAACGCCCTTCGCCGTGCGCTTGAACGCCGTCACCGGAGAGCTGTACTTCACGATCGGCCCAAGCTGTTTCGCAAACGCATACGGAATCGCATCGTTGCCACCGACACACTGCATCATCGTGGCCTGCTGCGCCCACTCCTCCGTAAACAGCAACCCGTTCCAGGCGTTCTCGTCCAGCAGCGTCTTCATGTCCATCGGGTCGTCGTTGACGCCGACCTGCTTGCCCGCCCCCGGTGGAACCTTGAACCCAGCCCGCCCCAACCCTCGCGATCCGCCCACATACTTGTTGGCCTTATCGAGATCCCCGTAGCTGTTCAGGAACGTCAGCATCCGCGCCTTATCTTCCGCCGAGAAGTCCTGATCCAGCGCGCCGCCAACAACACATTTTGCCAGCAGCTCCGACACATGACCGCGCGTGTCGCCCTCTACTTTGCGTTGCGTCACCGGCTTGCCGCCATTCGCCGCATCGTTCTGCAGCAGGCTCGAGCGGGTCGTATTGACCTCAATCTCCAGCGGAATCTTGAAGTCGCGGCAATACTTCAGAATCGTCCAGTGCGTCGACGGGATACGCCCCGCGCCCATATTCTGGTAGTTCCCATCGCTCCAATCGATGGTCTGTGTCGTGCCGTCAACGAACTCCACCTTGTCACCCTTGCGCCCCGTCCACACGCGACCGCCGGGCCGTTCCCGAGCTTCGAGCACGGTGACGTCGTAGCCCAGCAGCTTCATCTCATAGGCCGCGACCAGCCCGCCCATGCCGCCGCCCAGAACCACCACCTTCGTGTCCTTGCCCACGCCCGGCGCGGCTGCGATCGCCTTCCACTGCTCGCCCTTCGCAGACATCAACCCCAGCGTCTGCATCGCCGAAAACGCCGCGCCGTAGCCACCGATCTGTCCGACCCGCGTCAGGAAATCCCGTCTCGTATACCCCATCGAAGCCAATCCTCCAAAAACGAAAGTCGAATACACCGCTGCCGGGAACCCGGGATAATCGGGCCTGCTTACTCACTGGATTTTCAGAATATTGCTTCTACTCTAAATCAAACGAGGGCAATCCGGACAGAAGTGATCGCCTCGCCAGCATCCAACGCAGCCCAAACGGCATCGCGTGACCGCAATCACACCACCCAAATCCGGGTGCCCCATCTTCGGTCCAGCTTCACGGACCTAAGGTGGGCATCGGCGAAGCCGACCTTCGCAGGATGTCGAGAATCAGCAATCCATCTACTGCGAAACCGGCGGCGGAATCTTCATCTCGAAGATCACGAAATAATCCTGCCCATCCGCCTTCGTGAAGTCGTACTTGGCAACCTTGCGAAACCCGGCCTCGTCCATCTCCCTCTCCAGCGTCGCCTGCGGCAGTCCATGGTCCGTTCCGCTCCCATTCCCATTGCGGTCGATCACTCCCACCAGCGCCCCTGGCCGCAACCCCAGCCGCAGCTTCTGCATAAACGGAACCGGCTGCGCAATCTCGTGGTACACCTTCAGCATCAGCACCGCGTCCACGCTCGCGACCGGCAGCTTCGTATCGTCGGGGATCCCAAGAACCGTACTGATATTCGCCAGCGACTCCTTCTTCGCCCTCGCATCCATGTACTCGATTGCCTTGGGGTTGATGTCTTCGGCGTAGACCGCGCCCGTTGGGCCTACCTTGCGGGCTGCGCGCACGGTAAACCAGCCCGATCCCGCGCCGATATCCGCCACTGTCTTTCCCGGCCCGATCTTCAGCAGCTTCATCACGCGGTCGATCTGCAGCTTCTTGCCGCGGTCGGGGTACTCGAAGATCGACAGGTCGCCGAAGTAAGGGTCGCTGGTCGCACGCCCCTGCTGCACCTTCGACTTCTCTTCCCCAACAACGACAACGGGCTTTGCCGTATTTCTGCATCCCAAAGCCAGCAAGGCTGCTACTACCGCTACCCGGAAGGTCATCATGCTCTCAGCATCCTCCTGCAACATCCTGGGATGCAAGCGACAGCATCCTGCGCTCAACGCTTCAAGGCTATTTCTTCGACGACTTCAACGCCCACCCATCTTTTCCCTTGATGTATCGCTCAAGGGCCATCGGCTGAAACGCGACGTCGTCCCATTGCATAGGCTGCACCTCGATAATCCCGCGATCCGGTCCTACGCCCTCTACCCGAATGATGTTCCACGCATTCGCCTGACCGCGCCGCCGCGTCGAAACCGCCGTCCCGGCATGGACCACCACCGCGCTGTACCCCTTGAACTTGTAGCGCGCGCTGGTCGCTATCGTCCGCCCGACGTGCAGGTGGCCGGAGAGAAACAGGTCCACCCCCACATCGCCAAACTTCTTCATCGCGTCCTTCGACTTCGACACCGTGCGCTGCTTCCAGTCGCCCGGCTTCACATCCATCGGATGATGCGTCACCACCACCCGAGCCTTGCCGGTACCTGCCCCTTCCAACTGTCCGCAGGCGATCTTCACCACGCGAGGCTTGATGCGCCCGTCGTTCACCGTCGCCAGCCGCACCGTATTGATGCCTGAAACCGCTACCTCGGCGTCCGTGTAGAACGGCTCCAGATCCGACGTGATGAACTTCTTGAATCGCTTGAAGGGTTTGAATGCCCGATCCACGACGCTCGTCAGCGAAATGTCATGATTGCCCGGAATCACGATCTGCGGCACCCTCGGCAGGTCCAGCAGGAACTGCCGCGCTGCCCAGAACTGCTTCTTTCGGGCTCGCTGCGTCAGGTCGCCAGAGACCACAACCACGTCCGGCTCGGCTGCCGCGACGGCCTCCAGCAGACCCTCCACAATCGCCGGGTCTTCTCGCCCGAAATGTACATCGGAAATGTGCGCAATCGTCCTCAAGGCAAGTCCCTCATCATGATTCTGACAGACTTATACCTCTAGCCTCCTCCAAACGCATCCAACGGCAATGCGCAGCGAGACCGTGCCAGGAGGAATTTCGTAGGATGGCGTTCAAATTACTCGGAGCAAAGCTTCGCAATAAACCTGAAGGCGAGAAGTAGGGGCAGTCGCAGAAGAACCTCGCCCGGCCCTCCGCCGAAGATATCTACGCACAGGTCTCCAATAACGCTCGCCAGGAACTCGAACGGCCATCGCTCGCTCTCAGCCTGTCGGGATTCGGAGGCGGCATTTTCATGGGTCTTTCCGCGCTCGGGCCCGCCATCGTGCTCTCCATCCTTGGCGATGGCAACAGCGCGCAGATCATCGCCCGCATGTTCTATCCCATGGGATTCATCGTCGTCATCGTCGGCCGCTCCCAGCTCTTTACCGAGAACACACTGTATCCGGTAGCCCTCGTCCTCGCCGAAAAAGGCCAATTCTGGAACACCCTTCGCCTCTGGGCTGTCGTGCTGCCCTCGAACGTCGTCGGCGCCCTCACCTTCGCGTCCCTGTGCGCACTATCGCCCGCGCTCAGCCGCCCGGTGGTCGGTTCCCTCGCCCAACTCGGTCTCGACGCCCTCTCCAAACCTACCGCCGCTGTGTTCTGGTCGGGGATCATGGCAGGCTGGATCATCGCCACCGCCGCCTGGCTCGTGTCCAGTTCCAGCTCGGTCACCGGCTCGGTGATGATCATCTGGATGCTCACCTTCATCGTCGCCCTGGGCAACTTTGCCCACTGCATCGCGAGCTCCGGTGAAATTCTCACCGCCGTCCTCCAGCACAAGGCCTCGTGGGGTGGCTACCTCCACTGGTTAACACCAGCCGTTGCAGGCAATGTTTGCGGTGGCATCGGGATGGTCACGATCCTCCAATACGGTCAGGTCATCTTCAACGCGGACAGTTCCAAAAAGCCCTCGTAGACACGGCCTAACGAACCGCGGGTCCGGAGCGCATCAGAATCTTGTGACGGCGCATCAGCAGGACCAGCGCCCGACGAAGATACAGAGCCAGCAGAGGCATCAACACCGCCGCGATGACGGCCCACACTACCAGCGCATGCCACTCCCACTGCCAGATTTCATGGAATAGCCGCATCGGATGGTGGCTCAGGTGCCCGATTTGCTTTCGGTCCATCGGCAGTCGCCGCGTGTGGAACAGAAAAACACCCAGCTGAATAAACGGCAGGAAAAGCACAATGTGCAGCGGTGCCATCACATGCGTCCCGATCTGCGACGCAATCTGATTCAGTCCAAACACCCATGCCAGCAGAATTACCACCACCGTGGTCAGGCCCACCGACGGGTTGATGCCCACAACCACACCCAGCGCAATGCTCCACGCCAGCCGTCGCGGCGTCACACCCCCGCGCAAAAGCCGAAGTAGAGGCCGCAGGACCCTGCAGCGGAATTGTTCTCGAAAGAAGTCAGATACCAGCATTTTCAAGCTTGGATGCAGCCGCCCGCATTTTCGGCTAGAGAAGGGAGCGGGCCTGACCGGCGCAGCTGTCGTCGCAATCCACCGGCGTCGCGACACGCCCAATCGGACGCTGTTATCAGTCTTCGTTCCCGCGATCAGCATTGGCAGCGCCTTGCCCCCGCCTGCAGGTAACCAAAACAATTCACTGCCAAATCAGACAATCCAATGACATGTTACTGACAACAAAGACATTCTCGGCGTATAGGCTTTCATTCGCGGTGGACACTTTAGTAACCTCCGCATCCCTGGCACCGAGGAGATCCACATGAATATCCGATTCGCAACCGTAATGGCGATAAGCAATGTACTTATCGCCGTCGGGCTGACCGCTCCCCAAACGGTTCATGCCCAAGCGCCGACCATCATCGGCTATCCCGCCAACTTTGATGCAGTGAACAACACGGGAGGCCCCACCGAAGGTTTTGAGATTGAAGCCGACGGAATCCAGCCCTCAGACGTGACCCGCGTCTTCGGGCAAATCGGCAATACCTGCTACATCCGCTACTGCGCCGGCAAAATCACGGCAACCCCCAGCGGCGTTGTCATTCGCTGGGAGAGCCCCTACGACCCCAACAAACAGCAGTTCACTCTTGCCACGCCGGTCCCCAACGGGTCGCTGGCTACCGGCGAATCCTGCTGGACCATCGGCCTCGGCGTCCGCTACCCCGGCGCCGGTTGCGAACACTTCGGCATCTCCACCACCATCAACCCCACTCGCGTCGTCTATCGCTGGCTCGTACCCGACCCCAACAACCCCGGCACCCTGACCTACTTCGCCGGCAGCCCTGTCCCGGGCGCGCCGCCACCGATGCCGATTCCGGTTCCAATTCCCCAGCCGGTCATCAATGTCCTCCCTCCCGCCGTCGCTGGCGGAGCCCCGATCGTTCAGTTCCAGATCGATCCTCCCGTCCCGGCCCCACCGCCGTTGCCGCCGCCCGTGCCCCAGTTCGGCGACGCGCAATGGGTGAAGGTCTTCAAACTCGAAATGCCTGACCCTGTGGACCTGAACGACCTGATGGGCGGCAACCCCGCCGTGCCTGAAGCAGCCGGACAAGTAGAAACTCCGTGGGCGCTGATCCAGTTCGACCCCGGCAGCCACAGCAAGCGCAAGAACCTGCAGAATGGCGGCGGGCTGGGTGGCGGATCACGCGCTGTCGTACGGCGCTACGAGCACTACGCCTACACCGGAGCCTACGACCCCGCCACCCACGCTGTAGTTTGCGGTGGCGACGGCACCTGCTCCACGCCGCAGCCCGGCGAACTGGGCGACCTGATCGGTGCGCAAAACGCCGCAGCCAACCTCGTCGTTCCGTCCGTAATCGTCACCGGCATTACCAAAACGGGCGGCACCGTCACGAGCACCGACGGCACCATCCGCTGCCCGCAGGTCTGCACCGCAAACTACGCGGCAGGCAAGCAGCTCACCCTAACAGCCGTTGCTCCCAAGGACAACGTCTTCACCGGGTGGGGCGGCGCTTGCAGCGGCACGCAGGCAACCTGCCAGCTCACCATCAACGATGTCACCAAAGCCTCAGTGAACTTCGCACCAACGTTCGTCCTGCAAGTCTCTCGCCAGAACGGCGGTACCACCACCGGCACCCCGTCAGGCGAGTTTGGAACCTCCATCAACTGCGACGGCACCTGCTCGGCTAACTACCAGGCCGGATCGGTCGTCACCCTCACCGCAAACCCCATCGCCCCGGCCAAGTTCACCGGTTGGAGCGGAGCCTGCAGTGGCACGCAGAATACCTGCGTCATCACCATGCCGTCAGCAGGCGTCAAGGCGCAGGCTAACTACAAATAGCAGCCCTCCCGCACAACCGAACGGCCTCGCCACAATGGGCGAGGCCGTTCTTTTTGCGCAATGGTTTCACTCGCCAGGGTGGGCCTTGCCAGTTGCAGGCGCTGCCGGCTTCACATAAGTATCCAGCCAGCGATTGATCTCCCACAGCACATGCTGCTTCGTTTCGAGGGCGCCGTAGGCATGTGGCTCCAGTGGCAGAAAAACCAGCCGAACCGTAGCTCCCTGCCCCTTCAGCGCGGCATAAAAGCGTTCGCTCTGGATGGGGTAGGTGCCCGTGTTATCGTCCGCCTCTCCGTGGATCAGCAGGATCGGCGTCCTGATCTTGTCGGCATAGCTGAACGGCGACATTTCGGAGTACAGCTTCGGATCCTGCCAGTACGTGCGCTCCTCGTTCTGAAAGCCAAACGGCGTCAGCGAGCGGTTATACGCGCCACTCTCGGCAATACCCGCGCGAAAGATGTCGGTGTGCGCCAGCAGATTAGCCGTCATGAAGGCACCGTAGCTGTGGCCCATCACGGCCACCCGGCTGCGATCCACCACACCCAGCGAAACACCCTGATCGATGGCAGCCTTCGCGCCAGCCAGAAGCTGCTCAACGTAAGTATCGTTGGGCTCCTTGCCTCCTTCGCCGATGATCGGGATCGTGGCCGAGTCCAGGATCGCGTAGCCCGCCTGCACCAGGTACACGTGCGAGCCGCCACCAAACACCGGGTAGCGGCTGGGGGAGCCACTTACCTGGCTGGCGTTATCGCGCGACGTAAACTCCGCCGGGTAAGCCTCCATCAACGTAGGCAGCGGACCCTGCGACTTGTCGTACCCGGCAGGCAGCCACAGGGTCGCCGTCAGGTCAACACCATCCGCCCGCTTGTACTTCAGGAACTGCCGCGTGGGCATCTTGATGTTGTCGTAGCGACCCGGGAATTTAGTCAACTGCGACGGATCTCCGCCGGCCAGCGGAGCCGAGAAATAGTTGGGAGAAATGGTCTGGCTCTCGCGCCGGATCAACACTGCGGAGTCCGAAAGCAGCGCAACAGGCTCATCGTAAAAAGGGTCAGACGAGCGGAACAGAATCTTCTCCGGACCCCCGCCCACCGGCATCACCGCAACGAAGGGCTGATCGCCCTTCGCCGAAGCTCCCGGAGACACGAAATAGATCCCCTGACCGTCCGCCGTCAACTTCAGCAGCGGATGGCCGGTAGCGCTTATCGTCGTCATCGGACGACCGGGGCTGTGATAGCGGTCTTGCGAAGACCCGCTGTACAACGTCACCGTCTTGCCGGTTGCGGGATCGAACGCCAACATCATCGTCTTGCGATCCGAAAAGCGCGAGACCGACACAATCGCCAGGTGGTCATTACCCCACTCAATGCCACGAGCCCCGCCAAACCCACGCGCCAGCCGCATCGGCAGGTCCAGCATCGCCGTCGCGGTGCCGTCAAACGGAGCCGGAAGCACCATCAGCCGGTCAACCACCGCCGCCTTCTTCTTTGGGTCGCCGCCATCGGCAGCCTCTACCCATACGATGGTCGCAGGGACATCCGCGCGCCACTGATAGTCCCGCGGACCGGGCTCCACGGCATCCCGTGAGATCGGTAGATTGTCGACCGCAGGCCGATCGGTCAGCAGCTTGCCTGGCCCACCCTTGAGCGACACAATCTCCGTCTTCAACGGAAACCGCTCGTACGGGAACGTGTAGCTGAACGGACGGTGGACCGTCGCAACCAGCGCGTAATGGCCATCAGGTGAAGGAGACGCACGCTCAATCTGTCCCGCCGCACCCAACGGTTTCACCGTTCCTGCGAGCGACACGAGCGCCAACTGCGACGTGGTGTAGTACTCGAAGATCGCCTCATCGGTCGCGGTCTTCAACATATCTTCGTAGGTTGGGGCCGGGCTCACTTTGCCCAGGCTCTCCTCCACATCCGGTCCGGTCGGAACGTCGCTCGTCTTGGGTGCGGCGCCGCGAGCGGCAGGGATCGTCTTGCAGAGCAGCGACGCGCTATCCGGCATCCAGGCGCACGGAGAGCCCAGCACCGCATTCAGCTTCACGACTCCAACGCGATGCGCGCTGGAGGTCGCCACATCGATCACCCAGAGATCAAGCCCCTTTGCCGGCGCAGTCGCATGGGCCACAAACGCCGCATGCTTCGAATCCGGTGCCCAGACCGCGTCAACTGCCTTCAACTTCGCAGGCAGGCCAGAGATCGACTTCGGCTGCGTGGCACTCACCGCCTGCAGCTTCAATCCGACGTCATAACGCTCGACGCTCGGCCCATTCGAGGACGGATTGAACCGAATCCCCGCCAGCCGATACCGCGGCTGTGCCACATCCGCAATCGTCGGGAACGTCGCGGGCTGTTCGATCAGCATCACCTTGCCATCGGGCGACAACCGCACCGTCGGCGTGGGTGCCGACTCCAGCAACTCTTCAATCGCAGCCGGCGGCTTCTGGTACGGGAGCGCCGTCTGTGCAAACCCTGTAGAACCAACAAGCGACCCAATCGCCGCCATCGCAAACACTGAACGCCTCATCGTGATCATTGCTGTCTCATCCTTTTGACGGGTGTCATCCTTCGCCAATGGCGGAGGATCTGCTTTGTCTTTTCCCCGTTATGCCCAAACGATACACGAAGCGCCCGCCGCGCTATACTCAAACCCATTCCAAGCAATCTCCGAGGTACGCTGATGCTTTCTCTGTTGCGCCATCGTGTAGCACCCCTCTGCCTGCTCTCACTCGCCTTAGTCGCATCGGCGCAGGAGCCGGCCGCTCCGGCCCCATCCGCAACGCCAGCAGCAACGCCCGACCGTGGCGCTCGCGGCGGCGCAGCTCCTGCCCCAGCCGTCGCCCCCGGCATAACGCCCGACTCCACCACCGAGGGCACCGTCACCGTCGGCGGCCAGACCATCGCCTACCGCGCCGTAGCCGGAACCATCACCGTCGGCGCAACCGAGCCCCAGGACGCAACCCTCGGCTTCGACGGCAAGCCGCTCCCCGACTCCGGCGTTACCGCCGCGACCGGAGCTGACGCCCCGCCCACCGCGCGCATGTTCTACGCCGCCTACTTCAAGAAGGATGCCGCTGCCGAACACCGCCCCATCACCTTCATCTATAACGGCGGCCCCGGCTCCCCCACCATGTGGCTCCACATGGGAACCTTCGGCCCCAAGCGCGTCGTCACGCCCGACACCCAGCACCAGACCGCCGGCCCCTACCAGATCGTCAACAACGAAGACTCGCTGCTCGACGTCTCCGACGTAGTCTTCATCGACGCCCCCGGCTGCGGCCTATCCCGCACCTTCGGCAAAGGAAAGGCAGAAGCCTTCTACGGCATCGACGCCGACGGCCACGCCTTCGAGCGCTTCATCCGCCGCTTCCTCTCCAAGTACAACCGCTGGAACTCCCCCAAATACCTCTTCGGCGAAAGCTACGGCACACCGCGCTCCGCCGTCCTCGCCGCCGACCTCGGCTCCGTGGACCTGAACGGAATCATCCTGCTCTCGCAGATCCTGAGCTTTGACAATTCTGTAGACGGTCCGAAAGCTAACCCAGGCGTCGACCAGGCCTACGCGCTCGCCCTGCCCACCATGGCCGCGACCGCCTGGTACCACAAGAAGATTCCCAACACGAGCATCGCCCTGAAGCCCTTCCTCGCCGACGCCGAGAAGTTCGCCCTCGGCGAATACATGACCGCTCTCCTGCAAGGCAGCGAACTCTCCGACGCGCAGCTGAAGGCCACCGCCGAGAAGCTGCACAGCTTCATCGGCCTGCCCGTCGACTACCTCATCAAAGCCAACCTCCGCGTTCAGGGCGGCGAGTTCTCGAAAGAACTCAAGGTCGATCAGGGCATCTCCGTCGGCCGTCTCGACTCGCGCTACGAAGGCCCGGATATGGACCCGCTCGCCCAGTCCATCGGCTACGATCCGCAGTCCGACGCCATCACCAGCGCGTGGAACACCGCCATCAACCAGTATCTGCACAACGACATGAAGTACGCGTCGCAGGACACCTACCTGATGAACGCACGGCAGGGCGACCCCAGCTTCTCGTGGAACATGACCCACCGTCCCCCGGGCCGCGGCAACGGCGGCGGCGGCGGTGGAGCCGGCACGGTCGAGCAGGGTGCCAATGTGATGCCGGACCTCGCCTACCGCATGAAGCTCAACCCGAAGATGAAGCTCCTGCTGGCCGGCGGCTACTACGACCTCGCCACCCCCTACTTCGAGGGCATCTACGAGATGCACCAACTCCCCATCCCAAAGGCCTTGCAGTCCAACATCAGCTACCACTACTACGAAGCCGGCCACATGATTTACGTCCGCGAAGACATCCTGAAAGCTTTCCACAACGACGTGGCGGCGTTCATCAAAGCTACTGAAAACCCTAAATAACCAGTACGAACGCGGATAAGACGGAAAAGAGCGGATTTTCCCTGAAGCCAGGTCCGATTCGCTCTTATCCGTCTTTTCCGTTTTTGTCCGCGTCAGGTCGTTGTACTTCGAAACGACCGCATGTCATCCTTAAACGATGAAGTTCCATAAGCTTGTAGCCGTATGCCTGGCCCTATCCACCACCCTTTTCGCCCAGCAAATCCGTGGCTCCTGGCGCGCCACCAGCAAGAACGCCCAGTCCATCACCGGCGACGTAGCCATAGCGGCCGAAAAGATCCAGATCAGTTTCACCATCCTTCCCATCTCGCAGATCCGCGCCCTCCAGCCC
>JANXWZ010000077.1 GCA_025350865.1 Rhodanobacteraceae bacterium | reverse complement strand
CTGGGAACGATCGGTGTACTGCGGCCCCAGAAGTCGTCGGGCCTGCTGCCCTCCTACACCAGGCAGAAGATTCCGTTCGACGCCGGTGGAAAGTGCGGGTTCAGCGCGATGGCGTGATCGCACTCCTCCAGCGCAGAGTCGAAGTCGCGCCTGCAATAGTTCACCATCGCAACGTCCCGCGAGATGATCGACGACACCGGGTCGAGCGCAACCGCGAACTGCATCTCTTGCAGTGCCTCGTCCAGTCTGCCCATCGGGGCCAGGCACGACATCGCATACCAATGATGTGCGGTTGAATTTCTCGGGTCCAGTTCAAGAGCGCGGCGGAACTCCACAAGCCGTGGTCGCGCTGGCTGAGAGGCTTGACCTGACGACGTAGCCGCTCCGGGCTCGTAGCCTACCGCTCCAGGACGACCATGCCCCACGGGCTGCTGCCAGCCTTGACCTTTTTGACTACTGTGTTGGTGGCCAGATCGACAAACGAGATATCGTTCGAGGAGCCATTCGCCGAGTACAGCATCTTCCCGTCCAGCGACAGCGCAATACCCCACGGTCGCGCACCAACCTCGACCGAGTTCACGACCGTGTTGGTGGCTGTATCCACCGTGGCGACGCTGTGACCGCGACCTGTACTGACGTAAAGCTTGCTGCCGTCTGCGGACATGAGCAGGCCCATCGGCTTGATGATCCCCGGCTTGCCGATCTCCACTGGCTTGACCATCTTGTGCTTTACCGTGTCGATCAGGGTCACAGTGCCATCGTTCTCGGCGTTGACATAGCCATGCAGTCCATCCGGCATAAACGCCACACTGCGCGGCCGATGCCCAACCTTGAATGTCGCAACGATCTTTTCAGCTGCGGCATCGAGCACCGAGATGTTGCCGTCTTCTTCGGACGTGATGTAAACCTGCTTGCCATCCGGGGTCAACTTCACGCCTTCCGGCTGCGCACCCATCTTCAGGCTCTTGATCACCTTGCCCGCTTCCAGGTCGACAATGCTGACGGTGGAAGCGTCCTCGTTGGAGACGTAGATTAGCTTGCCGTCCTTGCTAAGATCGAAATTCTCCGGATCGTTACCTGCGGGAATGATCTTGATCAATTTGTTCTGTTTGACGTCGAAGACACCAATGCCGTCGAAGGTATGGTCAGTCGGTGGCAGCGTGCTCTCATCCACACCCGGGCCGGCGATCGGTGACCCGCTGAGTGCGACGTAGATCGTCTTATGGTCCAGGCTGGCGCGAATGCCGCGCGGCCGCTTGCCAAGAGGCACCGTCGCGATCACCTTGTAGGTTCCCGAGTCGATGATCGTCATGTCTCCCGACACCTCGTTCGTCACGTAGAGGCGCGGTGCATTGGACTCTGGCTCAGGCGGCGCGGCCGACGTCGCAGGCTTGCTGGGAGAACAACCCACTGCCATCATAGCGAGGCTTGTGGCGAACGACATTGCAACTGCGCGGAGCTTCAGAGTAGTCATATTCACTGTCCTTTGTAGGTAATGCTTGCCACGCTGTCGTGGCCTTCGGTGACTTCAATCTGCTGCTTCAGCGTGCCCAGCTTTTCCTGCCAGACGGCCAGCGTGTAGGTGCCCGGCGGCAACTTCGGAAGTGTGAACGATCCGTCGTCGCCTGACACCGCAAAGTACGGATTGTCGACCGCTCCGATAAACGTGTGCATCCAGCTATGGATATTGCACTTGACCGGGATCATCACCTCGGTCTTGGGGAACTTGCGCAGGATTGGCTCGTCACCCGGACCCTGGCTGTGATTCCATTCGCGATTCACCGTGCCCATGGGATGAATGTTGTGCGTCACGGGGTCAGAGTTCACCACTTGCAGCGGCTGACCAGTCTGGATGCCCATCACGCGCGGACGAAACCAGCATCCGCGCTGGTCAATCATCACCGGAGTCGTCGGCGCCTCAAAGGTCTTACCTTCAAACCCCTTCTCGATGTACACAAACGCGTTCGCTACTGAGCCGTCGCGGCTGACCACCAGTGACTCGTCGTAAGCCTTCCCTTTGTGTGCTTCGACGCAGGCTGGATCTTCGCTCATGTCGATCAGCTTCGCGACCGGCTTCTTGCCCGCGAACCTGATGGTGCCTTTGATCGTTCCAACGTGAGCTTCGTCAACTTTGAAGTATTGCACTGCAGGTTGAATGGGCGTCGCGGCAGGCGAAGCGCTTTTCTCAGCTAACTTACAGCCGAGCAACGACATCACAGCGAGAAGACTGGGAACGGCAAATCGTTGCAGTTTCATGGTGTCATCTACCTTACCGTTTTTGGCGGCCCGACGTTAGCCGGTGGGGTTCCGTTGAGCGATTCCAGAAACGCGACCAGGTCCTGACGATCCTGCGCGGAGAGCACAATCGTCCGAATCTCCTTGTCGAGGTACGGATTGGAATTGCCACCACCGGCATAGAAGTCCACCACGTCCTTCAACGTCTTCAAGCTGCCGTCATGCATGTACGGTGCGGTGCGAGCGACATCGCGCAACGATGGCGTCATGAACGCGCCTCGATCGGCATCGGCTTTTGTCTGTGGATACCGGCCCATATCGCTGAATGCACCCGCGTCACCCGCTCCTACCCCAATGTTGTGCGCCTTGCCGTCGGTCAGGAGGGCATACGTGTCATTGACGGTATGGCAGGTCGAACAGTTTCCGCGTTTTGTGTCGATGAAGATCCGAAAGCCGCGAATCTGCGACGGCGTCAGCGCATCCCTTTCGCCGCGAAACAGGTAGCGATCAAACGCAGAGTCTCCACTGAGTACGGTGCGCTCGAAACTGGCCAGCGCATTCTCGATCCGCTGCAGCGTGACGCCGCCCGGGCCAAACGTCTTGTTGAATAACGCGGCATATTCCGGGTCCTTCGCCAGCTTCGCCACTGAGATGTCGTGAGACTGGTTCATCTCCACCGGGTTGGAGATCGGGAAGGCCGCCTGCTCCTCAAGGCTCGCGGCGCGACCATCCCAGAATTGCAGCCGGAGGTACGCCGCATTCACGATTGGCGGGGCGTTACGCACTCCAACGTGGCCCCCGAAACCGTGCGAAACCTTGTTGCCGTCCGTAAAATTCAGCACCGGGTTATGGCAAGTCGCGCAGGAAATCGAGTTATCGTTCGAGAGCCGAACGTCGTAAAACAAAGCGCGACCCAGGGCGATCGACGCGACCGTGGGTGGGTTTTCCGGCGGAATCGATAAGGGGGGCAAACCGAGCGGCGGCTGAATGGCGAACGTAGGGCCAATCGGTTTCGCCGAGACGGCGGTCTTGCAACCGGAAATCGTGACGAGCAGCGTAGCCGCAACGGTGCAGCGAAGTACGGTCAGGAGTCGATTCACGATGCGTCATTCTCCAGCAGGCCGATCTTCGGCCAACGAGGGCACTCCATGCGCTGATTCTACTCCTGTCGCCAGCCTCAGTGGCGTCTGCGGCGTGATGCGGAATGCCTCAAATCAAGCTGGCCCGGGAATATCTACCGGGCCACCTTCATGACACGAAACATCAACACGCCAACTCGCTAGCAGTTGGCCTTTACCGCAAACTGCAGAATGCGCGGAGACGACCCGACAGCATTGGTGACGATGGTTCCTGCTGCCACGTTCGCTTGGTCTGCCGTGGTACGTAGCGTCGCGCCGGGGTTGCCGATCCGGGTGTGATTCAGAGCGTTGAAACCCTCGACGCGTTACGGGTTTGTTCCACCCCTTTTCGTCGGCATCACACGAACCTTTTCGCCATCGATCAGCGAATCCGGAGGGTTCGAAATAATCGCCTGACCCGCATTCAACCCAGACACAATCTCCACCGCAGTCCCCAGATCGCGGCCCGGCGTAACCCGCACAATGTGGACAACGCTGTTCCCATCCACAACGCCAACATGCAGCCCATCGGGTTGCAGAATCAGCGCGCTAACCGTCACCAGTAGCGCCGGCACTGCCTTCGAGGTGTGCAGATGGATCTCCGTGAAACTCCCCGGAAGCAATTCGCCTGCCGCATTGTTCACGTCGATTTCCGCAAGCAAAGTTCGTGTCACCGGGTCGACCGCACCCGACGTCCGCACCAGCTTGCCTTCGAACTTGCGCCCCGGATACTGCGGCAAAGTCAGAGTCGCCATTACGCCATTCTTTGCATCGGGCGCGTAGACCTGCGGCACGTTGACGAACACACGCAACGTCCGAGTCTGCGCCACCTCGAAGATCGGCCTGGTCGCCACCGCGATGCCCGCACCCGCATTCGTCGTTCCTCCGCTCGCCGTAATAAGCTGTCCCACATCGATGTTCCGTGCCGTCACCACTCCATCAAACGGCGCCACAATCCGCTCGAACGACTGCAACTCCTCCAGCCGCTTGACGTTCGAAGCAGCCGAGTTGGCCGCCGCATTGCGCGCCTGAAGCTGGGATACAGCGTTATCCGTATCCTGTTGCGAAACGGAGTTCGTAGCCATCAGCCCCTGGTACCGCGCTGCAGTTGTCTTCGCCAGGTCGGCATTGCTCTGCGCCGTCACCAGATCGGCCCTGGCCTGCGCCAGTTGCTGATCCAGCTCCGGCGTCTCGATCACCGCAAGCAGCTCCCCCTTGCTGACATGGGAGCCGATATCGTGCGACCACGACTTCACATACCCGGTCGTTCTGGCATAAATCGGCGCCAGACTGAAAGCCTGGATGTTGCCCGGCAACACGATCTCCTGCCCGCTCTGTTGCAGCACCGGCATCTCCACCGAGACCGGCGGGCCAGCAGCCGCCTCCGTGTATTTCGTCAGCACCACATTCGCGTGCTGTCGCCGAATGATTCCAAGAACCGCCAGCACGACAGTGACGATGATAACGATCACCAGCGGCACCAGCACGGACGCTCGCGACATCTTCGGAGGCGGCTCGTGCTTCATCAATTGCGGTACGTGCTGCTCGGCCTGTGACGTTTGTTCGGAACTCATTGTGCGGCCTCCGGGCTCTGTTGCAGTGTGCGCTTGCGGTCGTCCCTGCGGTGCATGAAGGAGAAGAAGACCGGAACAAAGGTGAGCGTACCGAAGGTCGCGAGCAATAGTCCTCCGATAACGGCACGTCCCAGCGGCGCATTCTGCTCGCCACCCTCACCCAGCCCCAGCGCCATCGGGACCATCCCGATCATCATCGCAAGCGCCGTCATAATCACCGGACGGAAGCGCGTAAAACCCGCAGTCAGCGCGGCCTGCTCGGCGCTCATCCCCGCATCCATCTGCTCCTTCGCAAAGCTCACCACCAGGATCGAGTTCGCGGTCGCCACGCCAACGCACATGATCGCGCCCGTCAACGCGGGCACACTAATGTGCGTACCGGTAAGAAACAGCATCCATACGATTCCGGCCAGCGCGCCCGGGATCGCAGCAATGATGATGAAGGGATCGAGCCAGCTCTGAAAGTTCACAACGATCAGCGCGTACACCAGGACGATCGAGAACAGCAGCCCTGATACAAGCCCCACGAACGAGGTCTGCATCGTCAGAATCTGTCCGCGTACGACAATCTCGCTACCACGCACGAGCTTGCCTTTGTTCTCGCTCACCACTGCGTCGATCCGCTTGGCGACGCTGGCCAAATCCGTGCCTTCCACCGACCCGTAAATATCGATCACCGACCGCGCGTTGTAGTGGCTCACCGTGCCCTGCTCTGACCCGCGATCAACCGAGGCCAGATTGCCGAGGATCTGCGGCTGCTGTCCATTGCCGTTGATGGCGATCGGGAAATTTGTCAGCTGTTGCAGGTCCATGACCTCATACTGCGGCGTCTGCACGGCAATGTTGTAGGTCACGCGATTCTGCGGATTCAGATAGAACGTCGGCGACGTCTGGAAGCTGCCGCTCAGGCTGGTCAGAATATCCGCCGCCACCTCGCGCTGGCTGTAACCAACCTGCTGCGCGCGGATGCGATCGACATTCACCGTCCAGGTTTGGAGGTTGAACGGCTGCTGAATGCGGAGATCCGTCACCCCTGGAATATGGCTGATCTGCTCCATCATATGCTCGGCCAGCGTGTGGTTCTCCTCCAGCGCACTCCCCAACACTTGCAGGTCGATCTGCGCGGGAAGCCCGAAGTTCAGAATCTGGCTCACCATGTCCGTCGGCAGAAAATAAAACTCGGTTCCCGGAAACTCCTGCGTCAGCTTCTCGCGCAATGCGCTGGCGTACTCGGCCGTCGGCTTATGCTTCTCCTTCAACTGAACCTGAATATCTGCGTCGCCCGTACCCACAGGTGCCGAGTTCGAAAACGACAGATTCAGACCCGAGTAAGGAACCCCGATATTGTCGATGATCGTCGCAACCTCGTCCGCCGGAATCACCTTGCGAATCGCATCTTCCACCCCGTCCGCCAGTCGCGCCGTATCCTCCACCCGTGTACCGGTATGCGCCCGCATGTGCAGCTTGAACTGCCCGCCATCGACCGACGGGAAAAAGTCCTGTCCAAGCCACGGATACAGCAGCCCAATCGACCCAACCCAGAACGCCAGCATCAGCAGAAGAAAAATGCTGCGGCCCTGCATGCACAGCCCCAGCGCGCCGTAGTACCAATGCCGAATGCGTTCGAAATAATGCTCGAAGTAAATCTGGAACAGCACCAGCGGATTGCGGCTCGCCTTCGCCTGATCGACGCGATCATGCTCATGCCCCTTCAGCAGGTACTTCGCCATCGTCGGCACAATGGTGCGCGATAGAAAGTACGACGCCAGCATGGCAAAAACCACAGCCTCCGCCAGCGGCACAAACAGGTACCGCGCCACGCCCCCCAGAAAAAACATAGGCACAAACACGATGCAGATGGCGATGGTCGAAACGAACGCCGGCACTGCAATCTGCGCAGCGCCAATCAGGATCGCCTCCTCCACCTCTTTCCCTTCTTCCAGGTTGCGATTGATGTTCTCAATCTCAACCGTCGCATCGTCAACCAGGATGCCAACCGCCAGCGCCAGTCCACCCAGCGTCATAATGTTGATCGTCTCGCCCAGCGCGGCCAGCATCAGCAGCGAGCAGATGATCGAAAGCGGAATCGACACCGCAACGATGATCGTCGAGCGCCAGCTGCCAAGAAAGATCAGGATCATCGCCGCCGTCAGGCAGGCCGCGATAATCGCCTCGCGCACAACGCCGCTGATCGCGCTCCGCACAAACACCGACTGGTCGGAGATCGGCGTCAGCCTCAAGTTCGGCGGCAATTGGTTCAGGATCGCGGGCAGCGCCGCATATACGTTGGCGATAATGTCCAGCGTCGACGAGTTGCCGGACTTCTGAATGCTCAGCAGCGACGACCGCTGTCCGTCCACACGGACGATGTTGGTCTGTGGCGGAAAGCCGTCGCGCACGTTCCCAATATCGTGGATAAAAATGGTCGTGCCGTTGACCGTCTTGATCGGCAGATTGTTCAATGCGGCAATTGACTTCGGCGCGCTGTTCGTCTGCACCGGATAGTCCATGTGGCCCATCTTCATGGTTCCACTGGGCAGGATGATGTTCTGCGCGCTCACGGCATTCACCACGTCCGTAGCGGACAGGCCATACGCCTGCAGCTTCTGCGTATCGATATCCACCTGAATCTGGCGCTGCTTGCCGCCATACGGAAACGGGATCGATGCCCCCTGAACGGTCGCCAACTGGGTCCGGATAAACGACTGGCCGAAGTCGTACAGTTGCTGTTCGTTCAGGCCGCTGCCGGAGATGCCAAGCTGCAGTACCGGCACGCTGGAAGCGCTGTATTGAATGATCAGCGGAGCCGTCGTTCCGGGCGGCAGCAGCCGCAGGATGACCTGGGCACCAGCCGTCAGCTGTGCCACCGCCTGGGCGATGTTCACGCTGGGCCGGAAAAATACCTTCGTGACCGAAACTCCACTCAGCGTTTGCGACTCGCTGTGGTCAATGTCGTTGACCGTCGTCGTGATGTTCCGCTCCATCGGAAGCACAATCCGGTCGCTCAACTCCTGAGCTGACATCCCGCTGTAGTTCCAGACAATCGACACCACCGGGATATTGATATTCGGAAAGATATCGACCGGCGTGTCCCGCATCACCAGCGGGCCGACGATGAACAGCATCAGCGACAAAACGACGAAAGTGTACGGTCTCCTAAGTGCGAGACGGACAATCCACATCGGAACTCCTGAATTTCCGTTGGTCTGGCAGGGTAGACGATCATACTGGCGAAATACGATTCGAAGTCTGCCCATCCCCGGCACAGCCTTCAAAAACCAGCCATTTGTAGTACGTTGGGCGCGAAATTCAGTTTCAGAATTCAATGCTATCAGGTCAGATGGACCTCAATCCCCTTCTGTCTGAGGTGCCGGACGCAAGGTGCGATGTTCGGCAACCTTGATTGTCAACAGGCCCGGTGCTACCTTGGTCGACAGTACTCCGCCTCAGTTCAATTTTCCGAGAGCGCCTTCATCGTGAATGAGCCTCAAGAAGCCCGCCCGCCTAAGCCTGTGCTGAGTCTCCGCGTCGGCATTACGGGTCTGCGCCGTCTGCGCATCGACCAGATAGACCGGATTCGGCAGCAGATGGGTGAGGTCCTCAATCTGGCCTGCCAGGAGATGAAAACGCTGGCCGAAAATCCTGGCGTATGCCCCTACTATTCCCACGAACCAGATACGAATCCAATCCCCCAGTTGCGGATGGTGTCGCCCCTCGCGCGCGGAGCCGACCGCGTGGCGGCTAAGGCCGCTCTTGACCGTGGCTACGAATTATTTGTGCCAATGCCATTCGCCCAGGACGAATACGTCAAGGACTTCACGGGCAGCAAGCCCGACGATCCCGACGAGGTGCCCAGAACGCCGCAACAGGACCGCGACGAGTTCGACCAACTCCTGGAGGCTGCGACAGGAACGATTCAACTCGATGGTGGCCGAAAGCTCTTCCCCACCGACGAAGACAACAGCCTGGAAGGCTTTTCCTACGAATATGTCGGCCACTTTGTCGTGCGCCACTGCGATCTGCTTGTGGCAATCTGGGACGGCAAGGTAAGCCGCGGCCGTGGAGGCACCGCCGACATCGTCCGCTACGCTGCCACAGTCGGCGTGCCCGTCTGGTGGATCGACGCGACCACCGACTGTGAACCCGCATGGCTCGCCGACCGTCACGACTGGCGAGATATCGACCCGACCAAGCCGGGCGGGAGCAAACTGCCCCCAGCAGCGTCATGCCTGACGACATATCTTCAGCAACTGGTCCTGATGCCGGAGTTCACCAAACGTCACGGGCATCGCTCTGGCGCGCAGGATGCCAAACCGCAATCACGCCCAGCTCAGGTCTATTTCGATGAGCTACCGCTTCCCAACTATTTTTTCTGGAACACCTACAACAAGATGATGTCATTGTTCAAACCTCCCAGCAAAAGCTCTCCTGCTGGACCTGGTCCACAAGGAATGGTCCAGCGGCACTGGCACGATCGCCGTGAGATTGCCGGCGCCCGTGCCGGTGAGTACGCTGCGAGATATCGGTCCAGCTACGTTCTCATCATCGCCTTGGCGACGCTTGCGCTGGGATTAGGCTCATTCGCCATCGGAATCGTTGTCGCTCAAGAGACTGGCTTCTGTAAAACCCCTGAGTGGCTGGCGACTGCGATCACGGGGTTTGAGTTGGTTTTCCTCATTGGCGTCATCGTCTTTGCGGTGCTCGCGCAGGGACGTCAATGGCATGTGCGTTCCATCGAATATCGCCTGCTGGCCGAGCTGTTCCGCAAGCAGGAGACACTGGCCGCGTTGGGTTGGTCCCTCTCCATCGGTAACGTCCGCAATTTGACTGACGCAAAGCGACAATCGTGGGTTTCGTGGCTATTTGCCGCAACGCAGCGTGGCGCCCCCCTGCAGCACGGCGACATGACGTCATTGGAACAGCGAATGGAGAACCAGAGAATCCTGGTAGATCTGATAGACGAACAGATTGATTACCACAAAGTTCGCGGGGCGACTTCCCACAAGGGTGCGAAGGTTTTCGAACACGCTGGAGTTTGGGTGTTCGGTGCCGTTATTGTCTGCGTATTTGCAAAACTTGCCATGGAAGGAGTCGAACTTCACTCCAAGTCGCATCTCTTCCACCCGATCATCCTGATGGGTCTGTTAGCCACATTTCTGCCCGGCGTTTCGGCGGCCTGCGTCGGCATTCGCAGCTATGCCGAATTGCAACTGCTGGCCGAGCAATCCCGCCACATGATCGCCGAACTAGATGCCGCAATGGTCCGCGTCCAGCAACTCCACCTCGACCGCGACCTCGCCTCACAGGATCTCGGAACGGAAGCCGTCGGCGTGGCAATGATGATGCTCAACGACCTCGACGGCTGGGGACGCCTCTTCCGCGGCAAGGTCGCCGGGCCAGCCTAGCCTTCGCTATGCGGCTCACCCCTGACGTCATTCTGGGCGGAGCCCAGAATCTCAGTAGTTGTCGTTGGAGTTGCACTACACCGTCAGAAAGCTTTAAGCGCTTTGCCTACAGTAAGTCTCCCCCGTAAAGCTCAGCAACACGCTCGACACCACCAGCCATCCCACCATCAGCAGAAAGCCCATCTGGTATGCGTGGACATCGTAGATGTGGACGCCGTGGTTCAGCTGCCCGGTCCAGTTCCTGTCCAGCACCCACCCGATCACAGGCTGTAGAAACGTCGGCCCAATCATATTGCCGATGTTCGTCGTGCCAGAGATCGTGCCCAGATACTGCGACGGCACAGACTCCTTGCTGTACGCAAACCCCAGGACCACAGCGCCGCTACACATGCTCGTGAGCGCAGCGATAATCACAAACGCAGTCAAAGGGAGCCCCGGAATAAAGAACATCGCGCTCCACCCAACCGCCGCCAGAATACATCCCGCCAGATAGATCGGCTTGCGTCTTCCGATGCGATCCGACAGCGCACCACAGATAGGGCTGGACACGGCCCAGCATACGATCATCACCGAGCAAACCGCCGCAGCCTTGGTCGGCAGCAACTGGTAGCGAGCGCGCAGGAACGGCGCCCCCCATAACCCGGTGAACGCCAGAATCGACCCCACCAGACCACCCTGCGCAAAGAAGATCAGCCACGTATTGCGGTACGCGAAAATTTTCTTGAAGCCCTTCAGCAGCTCCAGCACAGACATGTGCCCACGCTGCACTTCCAGTGGAGCGTAGCTCTTGAAGCCGTCTTCCACAGGATCGTTCTTCACAAACGCAAACGCCAGAGCACCCACCGCGACCACCACGCCTGCCGAGACAAACACCACCGCGCGCCAGCCGAAGTGCTGAATCGCAATGCGCAGCGGAACCTGTGCCGTCAGCGCCCCGATGTTGCCGAAAAATAATCCGAGTCCCGAAAGCATCGCGAATCGCTTCGCCGGAAACCAGTGAGTCGCCAGCTTCAGAATCACCAGCCAACCCACCGCAGTCGATCCCCCAATAATCGCTCGGCCCACGCAGGCCAGCGCAAAGTCGTGTGTCGACCCGAAAAGAAAAGCTCCAACGCCCGCAGAGATCGAACCGGCGATCAGCAGCTTTCGCGCACCCCAGGAATCCACCAGAATTCCGGTCGGAATCTGCATCGCGACATAAAAATAAAAATAGAAAGCCGATAGGTTTCCGAGACTGCCCGCGCCAATGTTGAAGGCGCTCATCAGTTCGTCGGTCATCACGGCGGGCGACACGCGGTGGTAAAAACCGGCCAGATAAAACAGCGCCGCAATTCCCCACACAAACCACGATCGCCACGACGGCGGATAGGCGTTCGATTCGGACCGAACAGGCGTCAAGCCGGACAGAACTTCTGCTTCGTTTCTCAACTACGACCTCACAACCGCCAGAGTGCAGCGATTCGCATCGGGAATCGAACTAACCCTAACATTGCGGTTGCGGGCCGGACAACGACTGTACTGTATCGGTACGGTTATGCGGCAGATGATGCGTCAGCGAGCCGGAGGAGGAGCTGCCGGGGCAGGCTCCGCATCTTTCTTCAGCGGGCCGAAGTTGGCAGCAAGGTAATCGCTGATCGTGGCCAGATCGTCATCCGGGGCCGTCAACCCCTTCGAGACCATCTGGTCGACCAGCGAGTTCCACTGGTCCGGGGTGTGATGCTGCCGCGACCACACGTTGGCCGCATGGCAGGTCGTGCAATATTTCATCGCCAGATCTTTCCCTTTGCCCTCGGGCAACGGAGCATCCTGTTGCTGCACCAGTCCAAGCCGCAAACCCGCGAGTGCGTTATCGCCGGGCAAGCTCGCCTTCGTGAATACCGACCTGTTGCTGGTTCGTGCTTCTACACGCTGTGCAGGCCAGCAAACAATGGACGCAACTGCTGCCGTTACCAGGGTGGCGAGACAAGCTGACGGGGTCAAACGCATAGAGCTCCTAAGGGCGACGAGATGCACCCGCCAGTATGATGAACACTAACCGGGCCGGGATGTTTCGAGAACACCCGCTCATTACAGCCTACCGGTTGGCGCACGATCCACGCAACGACCGCGGGTACGGTATCGCTACCGTACGAAAACCCAACGAGCGTCCATCCGCATTGCTCATGCTCAATCGCCGTGTCTAGAATTGCGTCGTGCTTCCCGCCATCAGCCGAGGCAGCCTCTATTCCTATCGGAACCACGGAGACCAAGCGTGACACGCTCAAAGATTCTGCCTCAATTTGCCGCTCTTCCACTTCTTGCTCTAGCCGTCGCGTCCCATGCCCAGGCACCCCGGCAAGGCACGGCGGACCTCGGTCTTGGCCCCGGCGGGGTACGGCTCGGACCCGGCATGTCGGCCGCCACGGTAGGCGACGCCAGCTTCCACAACGGCGCGGTCCCCAAGCGAATGAGGATCCTCGCCTGGGGCGACACCAGCCAGGGCTATCAGCATGACTCCGTTTCCCACGCCCTCGCGACCATAGAGCGGCTCGGCTACGAAACCGGAACCTACGACACCATCATTAAGACCGATTCCCAGCTCATCACGAAGCACCCCGTGCTGGGAGCCGACGGGAAGCCTCTCCTATACGCCAAGAATTTGAACGACTTCGACGCCATCTTCTTCTTCGGTGTGCGCGAGGTCACTCTAACAGCCGAGCAAAAAGCCGATCTCCTCTCCTTCGTCCGCGACGACGGCAAGGCGTTGATCGTGGCTCATGGCGGAGCAACTGCCTTCTTCTCCTGGCCCGAGTTCGGCGACATGGTCGGCGGTCGTTTCGACGAGCATCCGTGGGGGATCACCAGCGCACCCGTCATCGTCGAGGACTCCGCATTCCCCGGAATGTCGCACCTGCCCAAGACCTTCGACCACATCGACGAGTACTACCAGATCAAGGATTTCTCCCGCGCCAAGTCGCATGTCATCCTGCGCCTCGACGTCTCGCACCTCGATATGAAAGTGCCGCTGGTACACCATCAGGACGCCGACTTCCCGCTCGCATGGGCCAAAACCTACGGCAAGGGCCGCGTCTACTACTCCGCCCTCGGCCACGACCCCAGCACCTGGGACGATCGTGCCGTTCAGGAGATGTACTTCGAGGCCATCAAGTGGGGCCTCGGCCTAAGCAACGCTGACATCACCCCGCGCCTGTTGCCACACTAACTGCCGGGTGCCCCATCTCAAATGGTTTCATCGTTTGAGGTGGGGAGGACCCTCCGTGACCCCCTCAGAACCCTTTCCAATGTCACGCATAGGCCCACCGCCTAACTGTATCGACACGGTTTGACCGCTCGAAGTCCGCATCCCCAATGCTACCGTTGCATCTGGATACCATGACCAGTTCCAGGAGCTATGATGGCGAAGCAGTTGACCGAAGAACAGCAGCAAGCCCAGACCCTGTACCTGCAGGGTTTGATTGAGCGCGCACGCGTCGCGATGGCAGCGATTGAACACTACGACCAGGCACAGGTTGACCGGCTCTGTCAGGCTGTAGGATGGGCGACGGCGAACGAAACCACCTTCGTCCGCCTCGCCGATATGAGCATCGCGGAAAGCGGCCTCGGCGACCCCGTCACCCGCTATAACAAGCGCTTCAAAATCCACGGCATCCTGCGCGACATCCTGCGCCAGAAGAGCATGGGCGTCATCGAAGAGATTCCCGAGAAGGGACTCGTCAAGTATGCCAAGCCGGTCGGCGTCATCGCCTCGCTCGTCCCGGTGACCAACGCCGCGCTGACCGAAGCCGGCACCGGCATCTTCGCCATCAAAGCCAAGAACGCGACCATCTTCTCGCCCCACCCCGCCAGCAAGGCGACCACCATCGAGACCGTCCGGATCATGCGTGAGGTCCTCAAGCGCGAAGGCGCTCCGGAAGACCTCTTCATCTGCATCGAGAAGCCCAGCATCCCCATGGCCAACGAGTTGATGAGCCTCTGCGACCTCACCGTCGCAACCGGCGGCCCGATGATGGTGAAGGCGGCGTATAGCTCTGGCAAGCCGGCCTACGGTGTCGGCGCAGGCAACGCGACCATGCTGATCGACGAGACAGCCGACGTCGCCGAAGCTGCAAAAAATACGCGCATCAGCAAGACCGCCGACAATGGCTCCGGCTGCTCCTGCGACGGCAACCTCGTCGTCGATGCCTCCATCTACGACCAGTTCCTCGCCAAGCTGCAAGAGGAAGGCGGCTACCTCGTCACCGACGAGCAGAAGCCATTGCTCCAGAAAGCCATGTGGGACGACGAACGCCATCGCACCAGCCCCACCATCGCGCGCTCGGCCGCGAAGATCGCTGAAATCGCAGGCTTCAGCATTCCCGAAGGCAAGTCGTTCCTGATCGTGAAAGAAGAAAACATCGGCAAGGAGTTTGTCTTCTCCAGCGAAAAGCTTTCACCCGTCCTCGCCATCTTCAAATACACAGGCGGTTTCCAGGACGGCCTCAACAAGATTTCGCAAATCTACAAGGTTGGCGGTCGCGGCCACTCCGTCGGCATCTACTCATTCAACGACGACCACATCGACCAGCTCGCCCGCATGGCACCGGTCAGCCGCATCATGGTTCGTCAACCGCAATCCCGCGCCAACTCCGGCTCCTTCACCAACGGCATGCCGATGACCTCCAGCATGGGCTGCGGCATCTGGGGCGGCAACATCACCAACGAGAACGTCGCGCTGAAACACTACATGCAAACCACGTGGGTCAGCCGTCCCATCCCCGCTGACCGCCCGCCAGACAGCGAGCTGTTCGGTGAGTTCTACAACTCGCAAACGTACTGACGTCGGAGCGAGAATCCCTTGAGCTGCCAGCTTACAGCTATAAGCTGACAGCTCGAGGATCAAGCATTTCTATTTGGTCTACTTCTTCGGCAATGCGAACGCCGTGATCGCATCCGACGTCGCTGGCTCAGCCGCAAAGCTATTCCCCGCGCTGGTAACCACAACATACTGCCGTCCATCTTTGCCCTCATACGTGCTGGGCACCGATCCCGCAGCGGCATCCAGCTTCGCCGCCCACAGTTCCTTGCCCGTCTTGGCATCGAACGCGCGGAAGCGATTATCATCCACCGCTCCGATGAACACCAATCCGCCAGCCGTGGCGATAGGTCCCCCGATGCCCGGACGACCGGTCTTCTGCTTGTCCGCCGACAGGTTCTCGGTGATCCCCAACGGCACCTTCCAGGCAATGTTTCCCGTGTTGACGTTGACCGCCACCAGTTCGCCCCACGGCGGTTGCTGGCACGGCATATTCAGCCCGTTATCCTTGAACCGCCCCCCCGGACGCAGCGATGGAAACGGCCCCGCGCGCCCGAAGTACTTGTTCGTTCCCGCGGGATCCTCGGTCAGCGGACCGCTGGTCGGATCCTTGTAGCCCTGCATCTGGCCAAGGTCCATCACGTTGATGTAGTAGTAGCCCAGCGTTGGATTGAAGGTTCCGCCCGGCCAGTTCACACCGCCGATCTCGCTCGGAAAGTTCACCCGCACATGGTTGAACGTCTCCGGCAGAAACGGTCCGCCCAACTCAAGCTTGTTATCGGCAACCAGCTTGCGGCAGTTCGCTTCAAGTTCCGGCGTCACCGTGGCGATATCCGCCATCGTCATCGTCTGTCGAGCCAGCGGCTCAGGCTTTACCGGGAACGGCTGCGTCGGCGACGTCTTCTCAAACGGCACTGTGCTCTGCGGCACCGGACGTTCTTCGACGCCATAGATCGGCTTGCCATTCGTACGATCCAGCAGATACAGCAGCGAATCCTTTTCAATCACCGCCACTGCCGGAATCGTTTTGCCGCCCCTCTTCACATCCATCAACAGCGGCGGAGTTTCAAGGTCGAAGTCCCAGATATCGTGGTGCACTAGCTGGAAGTGCCAGATGTACTTGCCGGTCTTCGCATCGACAGCGACGATGCTCGAGCTATAAAGATTATCGCCCGGACGATCCCCCCCATACGCATCTCCCGACGGCGCGCCGAACGGCAGGTAAGCAATGCCGCGCTTGGCATCGACCGTAATCAAACCCCACACATTCGAGCCCGACCGCATGTTCGCGCTGTCGCCCGCCCACGTCCCGTAGTTGGCCTCGCCCTTCTGCGGAATCGCATGGAACGTCCATGCCAGCTTCCCCGTGTGGATGTCGAACGCCCGCACATCGCCCGACGGCCCCGGCCCGCCGCTCTCCGTCGTGCGTCCGCCGATGATGATCATGTTTTCAAACATGATCGGCGGCGACGACAACCCGTCGCTGGCACCCTCCAGGCCGTGCGTAATCTCCGGCGTATTCAGGTCCACAATGCCGTTGGTCCCGAACTTGGGATACAGCGCTCCGGTCTTCGGATCGAGTGTGAACAGCTTCCCATCCGACGTCCCAACCACGATCAGCGCTGGCGTCTGCTTGTCGCCCGGAAAGTATTCCACTCCGCGCGTAGCGGGTTCGCCGGACGCCAGCTTGTAGTTCCAGATCTCTTTTCCCGTCGTCGGATCGAGCGCGGTCACCCGGCCATACGGCGTCCCGATATACATGATGCCGTGAACCACCAGCGGCGTCACTTCCGAAACCGAAAACCCCGTCGCCACACGCGGTGGTCCAATCCCCTCCGCAGCAGCCTGAGCCGCCGACTGGTCGAGACCACCCGGCGCGCCACCAGGAGGTCCACCAGGCCGTCGTCCGCCCGGACCACCAGGTCCACCCGGACCACCTCCGAACCCGCGCCCCGCCGTGTCGCCGTCCTGCTTCATGTGATACACCCACGCCGGTGTCAGTTGCGATACATTTGCGGCGTTGATCTGCGTCAACGGCGAGAAGCGCATACCGCCCGAGTCGTGACCGTAGGTCGGCCACTCCTTCGCATCCGCAGCCTGCTCCACAGTTCCCGCAACCCCTTGCGCCTGGGCCAGCGCAGCGTATCCGCCCCCGCCAGTCAGGCATACCACCGATCCCGCCAACAACAATCTCCCGATCCCGTAGGTCACGTTCATCGTCTCCTTGGTTCTTCCTGGTCAACCGATTCTAGTTGGGAGTGACAAAAGAGGCTCGCACTGTGCGAGCCTCCCCTATCCCCGAATTCGGGTTGTTCGTGCTGCGTTAGCGTCAAACCAACCACCCACGTCATTCTGGCAAAGCCAGAATCTCCGTATTTGTCTTTCCGGCAACAGCACACCTTCACAAAACTCGCTCTAGAAGATGTACTTCAGCGCAAACTGCATGATGCGCGGTTCAGCCGCCGAAGTGTAGTAGCCGAAGGTACCGCTGTTCTGCGCTGCCGTAAGACCGGTAAAGACGGCCTCATTGGCAACGTTGAACACTTCCCAACGGAACTGCACGCGTTGACCTTCCGTTACGTGGAATTCCCGGAGCAGGGCCATGTCGAGTTGATAAGAGCCAGGTCCGTGAATCGTAAACGGCCGGGCAGTGCTGTAAACGCCGGAGAGCGTGTTGAAGTTAGTCGCGAAGCTAGCCGGATTGAGGTAGCTATACCCGCTGGTGGTGCGATTGCGAGTTCCGTACGGGTTCCCGGTAACGGTGCCGATCTGACCGCCGATGCCGCTCAGAGCATTATCGAAGCCAGTGGTTGGAGTGAAGTAGCCACCGCTGCGGGCCGTGAAGATGGTGGAGACACCCCAGCCGCCGAAGGCAAGGTCGGCAAAGTGCTGCTGCAGGCGCGGCATGTTGTAGACAAACGAAACGTTCGCTACATGGCGGCGATCCGAGCTGCAGTTAGAGTAGCTGAGGCTGCGATTGCCGGGAACGACGTACGAGGGGCCGGTGAGTTCAGTCGTTTCCGCTTCGCTCAGGCAGTGGGCGTAAGTGTAGTTGCCGATCAGGCTTGTGCTCTTCGAACGCCGCTGCACCGAGGTGAGAACGCCGTTGTAGTTAGCCGTTCCGCCATCATCCAGAGTGCCGATGGTGGCATACGACGCGCCCACAGTTGGGTTGATCGAGTTGAGGAAGCGGCGCGCCTGGGTGTTACCGGTGCTCGAACAGGCTGCGCCAGACTTCGGCAGAGCCGAACCCGCCAGGAATCCGCAGGAACCTGCAACGCCGGTCGAGGTGCCGGCAATGAAGATGCCGGGGTTGGCTTCATAGGCAGTGACGAAGTGAGTCGCCTTGTTGCCCAGATAGGACGAGGCAAAGAGCCAATTGCCCATCTGGTGCTGCACGCTGAGGTTCCACTGCTGCAGATACTCAGGATGGTAGTTGATTGGCGTGTTGACGTACGTGCCGCCGGTGACAAAGGGCGTAGCCGGGGTCAGGTGCGTCAGGTTCGGAAATGGATCGGTACCAGCCGGGTTCTGTGAGTCGCCAGCGTAGTTCGCCCAGGGGTTTGAGAACGGAATGTTTCCGGACAGCGATACGGTCTGGCCGAATGGCGGGGCGTTCGAGTAACGCGTATCGAAGAACATCTGCGGCGTGTCGTAGAAGATGCCGTAGCCTCCGCGAATCGACGTCTTCCCGCTGTCTCCCGGCGTGAAGATGAAGCCGATGCGTGGCGCAAAATCGCCCTTCTTGCCGGCGTTATAGGAACGGCCCGGATAGCCCTTGTCGCCCGGGAACGTCAGGCCCGCCGGTGCGTTGGGATACACCACGCTCTTCGTGCCCGCGGTGAAGCCCGCGATCGTGAAGTTCTCCGCGTGGCTATTCCGGTTCCAGAAAGGAATGTAAGGCTCCCAGCGCAGACCATAGTTCAGCGTGAGGTGCTTGGTAGCTTTCCAGGAGTCCTGCGCGTAGGCACCGACGTAGTTGTAAACATCGTTTTCGTAGTCGGCATTGCCCTGCGAGAACGCAGACAGGTTGCCCAGCAGGAAGTCCGCATAACCGACGGAACTACCGCCAAGGACGCTGCCGCCGAAGGTGAAGGCTCCATTGGTCGGCCGGTTGTTCACCGTATTCATGTAGGCGAACAGGTAGTTTCCGCCGAACGTGATCTGGTGATTGCCGCGGATGATGCTGACATCGTCGACGATCTGGTACTGCGTGGAGTTGAAGTAGCCGGGGTTGTTCCCGCCCTGGCCCAGAGAGAAGCCATTGGTCACGCTGATACCCATGAAGCCCTTGAGGTTTGGCGACACATAGTCGTTGATACCCAGGGTGCCCGGATCGAAGAACGGCACAAGGCTGCGCTTCCCGAGCGTACGGTTTCCGGTCAGTCGAGCGGAGTTGATGATGTGTGGCGTAATGCTGTACGTATCTCCAAAGACGACCGACTGGTCCTGGTTGAACTGCGCCACCTGATTGATCGACGTAATGTCCGTGCCTGTTTCAGTAACGGGCGAGTTGAAACGCGCGATGTTGTAGCGAACGAAGGCCGTCTGCTGCTGGCTGATCGTCCAGTCCACGCGCCCGATCACCTGTTGGCCTGTCGAGTTCTGCGAGAGCGTGTAGAAGTGGTTTCCGCACGGATTGCCCGCATCGTCGTTCTTGATCGGAAGGCCGGCCTTGATCACGGCCAGCGCGGATGCGTTGTAGCTCGCCGGGTTGATCTTGTTACCCACAAAGCCGGGCGCTGAGCCAACCGGTCCGCCCAGCGTGATCGCCTTGCCGAAGCAGTTGGCATTGATCGAAGGGTTGAAGTCGCCGTTCAGCATCGACTGCGTAGGAACGTGCGTGAGAGTAGGTGTGCCCTGCGCACGAACGATGGTGCCCTGGAAACCCGCGAAGAAGAACAGCTTATCCTTCTTGATCGGGCCGCCGATGACGCCGCCGAACTGGTTGCGCTTCAAATTGTCGCGAACCTTGGCGCCGGTGGTGGTGTTGTAACCAAAGTAGTTCGCTGCGTTGAACATGTAGTTGCGAACGAAGGCAAACATATCGCCGTGGAAACGGTTGGTGCCGCTCTTGGTGATGGCGTTGATCGCCGCTGAAGCGTGGTTGCCATACTGTGCGGGCAACGAGCTCGTCTCAGACTTGAACTCCTGCAGCGCATCGGGAAACGGAATCGGCAGGTTCAGGTTGTTGAAGACGTCGTTGTAGGTGCCGCCGTCCAGCACATACGCAATGCCGTTCGGCAGTCCGCCCGCAACCGAAAGTGTCACGGTGGGAAAGTTCTTGTTGGTATTCAAATCTCCACCCGGAGCCGACGTCGTAGCACCCGCAAGGGCAATCAGCTGGGTCGGGTCGCGACCATTCAAGGGAAGCTCGACCACCTGACGCTCATTGATCACGGTGCCGACGCCGTTGCTCTCCGTCTCCACCGCGACCCCCAGGTTCGCTTCGACGACAACCTCCTGGCTCAGCGTACCGACGGTCAGCTTGGCGCTGACCTCGGGGTTGCTCCCCACTTCCAGTACGAGGCCCTTCTCCACAAACTTGTTGAAGCCAGCCGAAGTTATAGTGACCGTATACGGCCCCAGAGGCAGGTCCGGCGCGGTGTAGGATCCGGAGGCGTTGCTCGTTACAGTCCGGACGAACCCGGTCGCGATGTTGGCCAGGGTAATGGTCGCATTCGGCACACCGGCACCGGTCGCGTCCTGCACTGTTCCAGATACCTGCGACGTATTGAGCGATTGCCCCATCAGGGCAACCGTGAGAAACATCACCAGCACTCCGAAGAAAATCCTGAATGTCTTCATTTTTTGACCTCTAATAAATTCGCGAACTCTCGCCGAACGCGGCGTCGTTTGCGGTGGAATATTGCACAGCTCCACACCGCTAATCGCGCCTGTTCTGAGCCGTTGCGAATCCTAGGGTGCGTAACGTTGCATAGTCAACGACGTTACGGTGCTAGTACCGTTGCGATACGCATGGCCGAAAACAGACATGCTACGATCCAACCCGGCGATATATCCCCCTTTTTTTTCGTGCGTTCGCCCCGCCATTCCGCACCTTCGGAGTTCCTGTGAACAACAAATTCGGTATCGCTTCCGTCCTGCTGTCCTTTGTCTTCAGCGCTCCCGGCTTCGCAACGGCTCAGGCCGCCCCCGCCGTCCAATCGCCCGCCGCTCCCACCGGCTGCCCCGCTCCAGGCGAACGCGGTCCCCGCCCAGGCGGTCCCGGGGGCCCAGGTGGCCCAGGCGGACCAGGCCAGGCACCAGCCGGACCACCTCCCGGCGCGCCCACCGGTCCCCAGAAGAAGCGCCTCCTCATCTGGGCCGACACACGCAACGGCATCGCGCAGCACGATATTGCCCACGCCATGGCCGTCATCGAAGAGCTCGGTTACAAATCCGGCCTCTACGATAGCTGGATCCGCACCGATTCAAGCATCATCGCCAAACGCCCCAAACAGTCCACCGGCGAGCCTGCCAGCGGTGGCCCCAGCCTCTGCAATGTGGACGCAATCTTCTTCCTCGGCCATCGCGAGATCGAGCTTGACCCCCAGGGACGCGCGGACCTGTTGTGGTTTGTCCACGATGCCGGCAAAGGTTTCGTCGCGGCACATACCGGCGTCGGAGCCTTTGCCGGATGGGCCGAATTCGGTCAGCTCATCGGCGGTCGCTACGACGATCACCCCTGGAACCAGACCGACGCCAAAGTCATCGTCTCCGACCCTAAATTCCCCGGACTCAGCAACCTTGGCGCGAGCTTCGATCTCAAGGACGAGTTCTACCAGGTCAAAGAGTTCTCTCCCGCCGATAGCCGTGTTCTGCTGCGGCTCGACACCAGCAAACTCGACATGACCAAGCGCGGCGTCAACCTCGCCGACTATCCCTTCCCGCTCGCCTACGCCAAAATGTATGGCAAGGGCCGCGTCTTCTACTCGTCCTTCGCCCACGCTCCCGCAACATGGGACGACCCCAAAATTCAAGACATGTATCTCGGCGCGATCAAGTGGGCTCTCGGCCTTGTTGACGCCGACGTAACCCCAAACCCGCAAGCCTTCCCACCCGCCCCCGCCGCAAAATAAATCCTTACAGATTTGTTTGTCATCCCGTAGGGATCTGATTTTGTACTCGCCGTTTCCCGGATAAACCTTCCATTCCGCAGCCCTCATGCTGTCTCAACTACACGCCGCACAGTGCTGCAATGTTCCTTCTGCGGCCCACCATACTGTTCCGCAACCGTAACACTGTTGTCACCCGCAGGAAGGGCCTCTAACATACCCATCATGTCTACCCTCGTTCATAAATCCGGTGCCTATTCCGATATCGAAATCGAAGAGCGTGGCGAACTCGTATTGCCGCAAGGCCGCATGGGCGAAATCGCCGCTTACGGCCGGCCCAAAGGAACCCCCGAACGCATCGCCGCTTACCTGATGACCGAGTATCTGGAAAAGCTCGGCGTCGAGGTCATCTTCGGCCTCTGCGGACATACCGTCGTCGGCTTCCTCGATGCGCTCAGCAAAAGCAAGATCCGCTACATCTCCTCCCGCCACGAGCAGGTTTCAGCCCACATGGCCGAGGGCTACGCCCGCGTCACCGGCAAGCCCGGCGTCCTGATGACACACCTCGGACCCGGCCTCACCAACGCCGTCACCGGCATCGCCAGCGCGTCGCTCGATTCGATTCCCTTGGTCGTTCTGGCCGGCGATGTACCGTCGTACTACTACGGCCGCCACCCGCATCAGGAATTCAACATGTTCCTCGACGGCGGACAGTTTGAAATCTGCCGCCCCTTCTGCAAGCGCGTCTACCGCGTCGATCGCGTCGAAGACCTGCCGCGCGTTCTGGAGCGCGCCTTCCATCTCGCAGTCAGCGGCCGCCCCGGCCCTGTCCTCGTCGATATCCCGATGGACCACTTCTCGTCCAACCTCTTCGTCGATTCCTTCAGCAAGACGCCGCCCGAAGTCGCCAAGCCATCCCTCGATCCCTCCACCGCACTGCGCATCGTCGAGAAGCTGGCCGAAGCAAAGAATCCCGTTTTGTACGCCGGCGGCGGTGTCACATCGTCTCTCGTGCAGGGCGCTCCTGCGCTGCTGCAGGAGCTGGCCGAACTGCTCGAGCTTCCCGTCTCCCACACGCTCATGGGCAAGGGTTGCCTGCCTGACGGCCACCCGCTCCTCGCCGGCCAGACCGGCTTCTGGGGTACTCCCGTTTCAAACGCACTTTGCCGCAACGCCGACTACATCCTCGCCATCGGCACACGTCTTGCCGAAGCCAACTCCAGTTCGTGGGACAGCCGCTACACCTTCAACATTCCGCCCACGAAGTTGATGCACATCGACATCGACCCCATGGAGATCGGGCGCAACTACCAGACCTACATCGGAGCCATCTCCGACTCGCGCCTCGCGCTAGAGCAGCTTGTGCTCGCCGCCAGAACTCTTGCCCCGCGCAGCCAGCGCCCGGCCCTGCGCAACCAGATTGCGGAGAGCAACGGCGCGTTCCTCGCCAACTTCAACGACCACTACACGTCCGACGCCTTCCCCATGCGGCCCGAGCGCATCCTGCGCGAGCTCCGCAAAGCTCTGCCCGAAGACGGCTACGTCATCACCGACGTCGGCTGGAACAAGAACGGTGTCGCCCAACAGTTTCCCTTCACCCATCCCGGCACCTTCATCACGCCCAGCGGCCTGGCAACCATGGGCTTCGGTGCAGCTGCCATGCTGGGCGTCAAGGTCGGCCAACCCGATCGCGCGGCGGTCGCACTCATCGGCGACGGCGGCATGAGCGCAGCAAACACCTCCGTCCTCGCCACTGCAATGGAGGCCAACATCGCCGGTGTCTGGGTCGTCATGGACAACTCCGCGTTCGGCGTCATCGCCGGCCTCGAAGACGCCAAGTACGACACCACCTTCGGCTGCGTCCACATGCGCAACGGCCAGCCCTACAGCATCGACTACGCCGCCATCGCACGTGCTCACGGTGCGGTCGGCGTCGACATCACCTCAGCGGACCAGGTCGGACCCGCAATGGAAGCGGCCTTCGACACCGACATGCCGACCCTCATCCGCATCCCAATGGTCAACGTCCCAACCCCCACCCCAGGCCACTGGAACATCAACGACATCTACCGCGCCGGCAACTAGGGCGAATTTCTCATTGCTACACAGTCAAACCAACCCCTGTCGTCATTCTGGCGAAGCCAGAATCTCCGTATTTGTTTTTCTGGCGGCACCCACCTTCGCGAATCCGCTCCAACTCAAACCCAACCAAGGTCTTTCTGAGCGCAGCGAAGAATCTCCGTATTGCGCCTTGAGCTGACAGCTTATAGCTCCGAGCTGTCAGCTCAAGTAAATTAGCTCTCCGACCCCACCGGCAACCCCAGCCGTCCCACCATCCCCACAAACCTCGAATCCGACCGCACCGACTCCCACCGCGGGTCCACCTTCACCGAGATCACTTCGATCCCGCGGTCATTGAACGCCTTATCCAGCCATTCAAACCCCGCGTCCCGCCGATCCAGCGCAATATGCAGCAGTGCCAGGTCGAACGGTGAAACATACCGCTTGGTCGCCAGTTCCAGCATCTCCTTCAGAATGTCTTCAGCCTCCGCAGTCCTGCCCGTCAGCGCCAGCACACGCCCCAGCGCAGCGCGAAAGCTCGGGCTCTGCGGAGACAACTGGATCGCGTGTTGGAACGCCGCGAAAGCCTCGTCGTATTCCCCCCGGCTCTCCTGCACAAAGCCCAGCAGAGAGTACGCCGGAGCAAAGTGCGGATCGAGTTCGATCGTACTGTCGCACTGCTCCAGCGCCGCCTCAAAGTTGCCCATATAGTATTCGACCTTGGCCAGATCGCGCGCAATGATCGGCGAGATCGGATCGAGCGACTGTGCGATCAACATCTCTTCCTTCGCCTCCTCGCTCCGTCCCATCGGCATCAGCAGCGACGCCGCATACCAGTGGTGCGCAGTCGGGTACCGGAAGTCCAACGTGATAGCCCGCTTGAACTCCTGTTCCGCACTCGCCCAGTCCCAATCCTGGGTCGACTTCACATGCGCCAGCGACGTATGCGCCTCGGCCGAGTGCTCGTCGCACAGCACAGCCCAAGCCGCGTTCGAGACCGCCTTCGTCCACACCTCCGCCGGCGACCCGCCGCCATAGTGCCCCAGAAGTCCATACGCATCCGCCAGCCCGGAATACGCCTGCGCGTACTGCCCATCCTCGGCAATCGCCTTCTCGAAGAACTCGACTGCCTTCCGCAGCCCTTCCTCCGTCCTCTGATTCAGGTGGTAGCGGCCCTGTACATACAGGTTGTACGCCGCCAGATTCCTTGCCGGAGGCCCGCCTCCCTTACCCTGCGCGCCCTCCGCAATCTCGGCTTCCAGCTCTTGCGCGACAGCCTGCGCCACCTCCTCCTGCAGCGCAAAACAATCCTCCGACTTCTTGCTGATCGAGGTCGACCACAGGTAGCATCCGCTCGCCGTATCGATCAGGTTCGCCGTCACCCGAACCTCCCCGCCAAACTTCCGCACACTCCCGCTGATCACGATCGACGCATTGAACCGTGTCGCTGCCTGCTCCAGGTCGAGCTCGCCATCCTTTAGCGTCGCGCCGCTCCACGCCGCCAGCCGAACGGTCTTAGTGCGCGTCAGCGTGTGAATAATCTCTTCATTCAATCCGCCGCAAAACGACCTCTGGTCGCCAGCCACGCTCAGATCGGCAAACGGCATAGCCAACACGGTATTGCGGCTCAGCAGCAGCGAACTCGCTGTCTTCTTCGACGCAACAACCTTGGTCTGCTTGCCCTCTTTGAAGTTGACCGCATACCGCCCCTTGGGAACCTCCAGCACCAGCTCACCCGGAGCCGCCTCTTCGGCATAGTAGCGTTCCAACTGCGCCCGCAACCGCCGCGCCTGCACCCGCACAATCGGATCGAAGCGCGGATCGAAGCTCGAATCGCGCCCAAACACCTCCACCCCGACAGAAAATTCCTTCAGCTTCTCCGCCCGTCCGGCAACCGTCTCTTTGACGATAAAGTCCAGAAACCGCTTGATCCTGTCCGCCTGCCGAAACGTCTTGCTCGCGAAGATGCGGTGTACCTGCTTCGCAACCTCGTCGACTTCCCCGCCCACTCCTGCAATCACACTCTCTTCAACCATTGCGGAATTGTAGTCCGTATTTGGCATTCGGGGATTAGCGTGGGGCTTCAGCCCCACGAATCGAACCAACCCCATAAAGGGGCCTTAGCCCCGGAGCCGCCCGCCACAAACGCCGCTTACAGTGCTGCTACTGTTCCCCCCTCCACCACCACCCCGCGCGGTCTAAAATTAAGCGATGACGCACGAATCTCCGGTCGACATCCTCATCAGCGAAGTAGGTCCCCGCGACGGCTTGCAGAACATCAAGCGCACCGTGCCCACCGCGAAGAAGATCGAGTGGGTCCAGGCTCTCGCCGCCTCCGGTCTGCGCGAAATCGAAGTCACGTCCTTCGTCCCCCCCAAATTCATGCCGCAGATGAGCGATGCCGCCGAAGTCGTCCAGTCCGCCCTCCATATTCCCGGCCTGCACGTCCTCGCCCTAGCCCCCAATCTGCGCGGAGCCGAATCGGCCGCCGCAGCCGGCACCCACACCATCAGCATGCCCGTCTCTGCCTCCCGCGCCCACAGTCAGGCCAATCTGCGGAAGACGCCTGAAGAGGCCGTGGAAGAAGTCCGCAAAGTTCGCCAGTTCCTGGACACCCTGCCCGCCGAATCCCGCCCCTCGCTTGAAGTCGGCATCTCGACTGCCTTCGGCTGCTCCATCCAGGGCATCGTCCCCGAAGACTGGGTCATCGAACTCTGCGTCATGGTCGCCGAAGCCGGAGCCCAAGCCGTAGGCCTCTCCGACGGCGTAGGCTACGCCAACCCCGTCCAGGTCCGCCGTATGTTCACCGCCCTCAAGCGCGAGCTGGGCGACAAGGCCGGCGCCGCGCACTTCCACAACACCTTCGGCCAGGGCCTCGCCAACGTCGTCGCAGCGCTGGAAGTCGGCGTCACCACCTTCGACGCCTCACAAGGCGGCATCGGCGGCTGCCCGCACTCTCCCGGAGCCTCCGGCAACATCGTCACCGAAGACCTCGTCTTCCTGCTCGAATCGATGGGCCTCCGCACCGGGGTCGACATCCAGAAGCTCGTCGCCGCCCGTGCCATCATCCTCGTAGGCCTGCCCAACGAACAGCTCTACGGCCACGTCCCCAACGCCGGCCTGCCCAAGGTCTTCCACTACGCCACCCATCCCCCCACCAAATAACCCCGAGGTCATTCTGAGCGAAGCGAAGAATCTCAGTATTTCGCCGTTGCCGTTGCCGTTGCCCTCGCCTTTGCCTTTGTCTTTGCCATCGCTCAAAGCTGACAGCTCAAAGCCGTCAGCTCTCAGACATCGCGTCTCCGTACTCCTTCTGCCCACCCAAAAAGCGAAACATAAGCGAATAGTTTCCTTGACTCTACCCCCGCCCCAGTCTAGCCTAGTTTCAGAGGCGAAGAAATGGCGAATTCGACAACCACGCTCTTCCCCATCCTCCAGCCGCTCACCGGCCTCGCCCGCATGGCCGCAGAAGCGACCCACATCGCCGACGGTCATCAGGTCGAGTTCCGCGCCATGAAGGTCCGCAGCATCCTCAACAAATCCGTCTCCCGCCGGCAGCTCCGCTTTGGCTGGTCCATCAACCCCTATCGCGGCTGCGAATTCGGTTGCCAATACTGCTACGCCCGCTACACCCACGACTTCCTCGAGCCCAAATCATCCCCTGCGCCGCCCGATCCCCGCCGCTTCGAACGCCTCATCTACATGAAGGAGAGTGCCGCCTGGCTCCTCGAACAGGAGTTGCGCAAGCACGATCCCGCCGAGGAGATTGCGCTAGGCACCGCCACCGATCCGTACCAGCCCATCGAGCGAACAGCCCAGATCACGCGGTCGCTCCTAGAGGTCTTCGCCCGCCGGTCCGGTCTGCGACTTGGCATCGTCACCAAGTCGAAGCTCATCGAGCGCGATATCGACCTGCTCCAGCAAATCGCGCGCAACAACACCCTGGTCATCCACCTGACCATCACCACACCCAACGCTGAACTCGCCCGGATTCTCGAACCCCGCGCCCCACGTCCCGATCTTCGCTTTGCCGCAGTGCGCCGCCTGCGCGAGGCGGGTTTGACTGCCGGGGTCATGTGCTCGCCGCTGCTGCCCGGCATCACCGATAGTGCCGCAGCTCTCGACCGCATAGCCGGTCTGGCCGCCGCAGCCCGCGCCAGCTTCTTTGTGGCCGAGCCCTTGTTCTTGAAGTCGTGCTCACGTCCTACTTTCCTGGGCTTCGTTCGTGAGCACTTCCCCCACCTCATCGCCGACTACGAAAGCCGTTTCGCTGCCGATGACTTTGCGACACCGGCGTATCGACGACAGCTTGCAACCCGCGTACAGGCGGCCTGCCGCCTCCACGGGCTGGGACGGAGATCGACCGATGCACTGCTGACAAGGGAGGTGGGGCCAGCCGCAAAACGACCGGCGCCAGCACGCTTCGAGCGACAGGAGGCGCTCTTCGCATGAGCCAGATCCGGAAGCTAGAGTTCCAGATGTGTGAAGCTCGCGAACATCTGCGCGGCTTCGGGCAGGTCGGCCGGCTTCACAATATCGCAAACGGCCCAGTAGCGCTCCCAAAGTGCGCGGACAGTTGGGTTCTGATGTGCGCGCTGAGCCCCACCCGCTGCCCACTCAAAAATCTCGACCACAGTTCCATCGCCAGCCTGAACGACAATCTTCGCCATATCGGTAGCGAGACCTTCGCCGCGCAAAACAGGTAGGTGTTCGCGAGCGAGTTGCAGCAGATCAGCATCTTTCCCGGGCTTGGGTCTGTGGGCGACAATCACCACGTTCGCGGATCCATTTGTCATCGCTCCCCATACCAAACACTGAAAAGCGCAGAGCCGATTCCCGGCCCTGCGCTCTTTAGATTCTCACAAACTTCTTATGCTGTGATTTCGATGCCCATCGAGCGAGCGGTGCCACGGATGCTGCGTGCTGCCGCTTCCACGGTGGTCGAGTTCAAGTCAGGCATCTTCTGGGTTGCGATCTCGATGATCTGCTTCTCAGTGACTTTGCCCTTCTTGTCCTTGTTCGGCGTACCCGAACCCTTCTCGATTCCAGCGGCCTTCTTCAGCAGGACAGCGGCCGGGGGGGTCTTGGTGATGAAGCTGAACGTGCGATCCGCGTAGACAGTGATGACGACGGGGATGGTGAGACCGGCCATCGAAGGCTCTTTGGTGCGGTCGTTGAACTGCTTGCAGAACTCCATGATGTTGACCTGAGCCTGACCGAGCGCGGGGCCGATGGGGGGAGCAGGGGTGGCCTTGCCGGCCATAACCTGGAGCTTGACGTATCCGGTAATTTTCTTCGGTGCCATGGGTGAATCCTCTTAGCTTCTTGCGGAGCCGTAGCTCGCGCGGAATTTAGTGTTGCCTTGAACGCGGTTTCCGCTCCGAGAAGCCCTGTCCGATGCATACGCAGACAGGCGGTGCGATAACCAGATACAAAACTTACTCATCGACCATCTTGTCGACCTTTGAAAACTCAATCTCGACCGGCGTGGAACGACCGAAGATGCTGACCATGACTTTCAAGGTCTGCTTGTCTTCGTTCACGTCGTCAACGGCTCCGTTGAAGTTGGCGAAGGGGCCTTCGTTGATGCGGACCATCTCGCCCTTCTCGAACTTGATCTTCATCGACGGCTTGTCCTTCGACACGTCGGACCGGAAGATGATCGAGCTCACTTCAGCCTCGCTCAGCGCCACCGGAGAATCGCCCGTGCCAAGGAAGCCCGTGACGCGCGGCGTGTTCTTGATCACATGCCACAGGTCGTTGTCGAGATCCATCTCAACCAACACATAGCCCGGCAGAAAAACGCGCTCAATGACGTACTTCTTGCCGTTGCGCAGTTCGGTTACCGGCTCGGTCGGAATCATTATGCGGCCGATCTTGTTCTCCAGACTATACGCACGGATGCGGCTCTCAAGCGACTCACGCACCTTGCGCTCGAAGCCGGAATAGGCGTGGATGATGTACCACTTGAAGTTCTCGTTAACCGGCGGCGCTAGGTGTTCGCCTTCCCCATCGGGAGGCGTTACGCCGGGATTCTGCTCGTCTGCTGCCATATTCTTCAGCCTTCTTGTCTTCCCGCCGGGCATTCACGTAGGAGCGCGGCGTACTGAGTGTTGCAGAGAAACCTAGGTCTTGGCGAGGTGGTTGAAGATCAGTTCGATCCCCTTCGCTACGGTCGAATCGACGATGGCAAAGAAAACGGCGAAGATGAAAACGGTCCCGATGACGACGATCGTCGTGTTCTTGACCTCGGCTTGCGAAGGCGTGATCACCTTCTTCATCTCGGAACGAACATCGTGGAGGAACTCGCCAAGTCGCGCTGGTGCCGTCTTCAGACGGTCCATCGCGTTGATCGGCTGCTCGACAACTGTGATTGCTTTGGCCATTGCACTGCCTCGAACTTCTATCTTGTGGTGCGTCTTTCAGACTGGCGGGGGAGCTCGGATTCGAACCGAGAAGTTCGGTTTTGGAGACCGACAGTTTAACCGTTGAGCTTACTCCCCCCAGGGAGATTCCGGCGGCACTTTCGGGCCGGAAACGCTCGCTTACTTGGTTTCCTTGTGGTCGGTATGCTTGCGGCACGTATTGCAGAACTTGGAGAACTCGAGACGGCCGGTGGTGGTCTTCTTGTTCTTTGTCGTGGAATAGTTTCGGTTCTTGCAGTCCGGGCACTGAAGGGTAATGATTTCGCGCATTGTTGAATCTCCTATATTCGAATTGGCCAGCCACCTCGGCTGGCAAGCAGTATGCCGAAAGATTGCTCCCGACACGCCGCGACGCAGGGCATGAGGCTCCTGCTACCTTATTTCCTGATTGTAGTGCTGGAAGACGGAGCGGTCAGGCCACGCTCGCCTCAATCATTATCTACGAAAACGGTGCGAATTGCCAGAGAGCATGGGCCTATTTCAGCGACGCGAGAATCTCCTTAGTCTTCCCGCAACTGAAGCTTTGCCGAATCCGGTTGTTTTCGCGCCTTATCATCCAGCAATCCAGCCCACACCAGCCAATAACCTCCCGATGAGGTCACCGTGACTCCGGTATACACATGAATCTGCTTTCCGCCCTTGTCGCCATCTGCGCCACGAAGCCCGGCTCCGACCATCCGGATAAACGTGTGCTGCGGAGTATGGTCCGCGCCGTAGTCTACGCCGCTTGGCGGAATGTAGACAGTCCCGCGAAAGATCTTGATCAGATATGTGACAAAAGCCGCAATCTGATCGCGGTCTGCATATGACTTCGGGAAGTTTCCCTCCTCAAAGCAGGCCGGATTCATCACAAATAGAACATCGGATGACTTGAACCCCGTCCCGTCATCGAACTTCTGCCGCGAAACCAAAACCTGAGAGCACCGGTTGAGGAGTGAGTCAGGATGAGCTGGATCAACCAAACTGCCATCTCCCGACGAGAGTTTGCCTTCCCAGTCTTCAGGAATCGGAAGCCGTACCCCAAGCTCCTCATTCAAATACAACCCCGTGCTCAGAACTCCCGGCTGAAGATGCGGCGCATTCGGGGCAGGTGCAGTCTGGTTATTCGCAAAAGCAACGAAAAGCAATGTAATCAAAGGAAAGAATCCAGCCGTCATGCAGACCTCTCAGAGCGCAGGCGTTTGGGAGCAGCTTACACTTAGCCGATTGACCCGCTTTGCACCGGCTTATTCATCCCAAAGCAGCATGGTTGATAGACGAAATCCAGCAACGGGTGGTCCCGCTTCAACCGAGTCCGGGCGATCGAGAACTTCAATCGAAACACCAGGACGGTAGATGTTCAGTGTGGCCTTGTAGGGATCGATCATCCAAGCGAGTTTTGCTCCGTTAGCGATCCACATCTGAATTTTTTCTTCGAGCACAAGCCGGGAATCGCTCGGGGACAAAATCTCAATCACGAACTCGGGACATAGCGGTGGAAAGCTGCGCCGCTCGGCCTTGCTCAGGCTCCCCCATTGAGCATCCGACACCCAGGCCGCATCCGGCATGCGCATGGAGCCATCCGGGAGGCTAAATCCACCATTGGAGTTGAAGGCTATTCCACCGTTTTCCTTTGCCCAAAAAAGCAACTCACCCCCGGCGATGTTTTCCCAACGGCTCCCATCACCACCAACTGGCGACATGATCTCCAACTCTCCACTTGCATTCCGTTCAATGCGGTACATCCGATTCTGCCGAGAGAACGCCATCAACTCGGCATCAGTCATCGGAACTGAAGGACGCACGGTCACGGGGAGCGGTAGACCCCCCCATGTAATGTCCTGAATTGTTACCCGCTCCGCCATCGCCGCCATGGCGTCATTCTAACTGACCAAAGCAAAAGGCGGCGAGCCAAAGCCCGCCGCCTTTCACTGCCAAGTATCAACTGCTTTACTTGATGATCTCCGAGATCGTCCCAGCTCCGACCGTGCGACCGCCTTCGCGAATCGCAAAGCGCAGACCCTTTTCCATCGCGACGGGAGTATGCAGCGTGATCTCCAGCTGGATGTTATCGCCGGGCATACACATCTCGGTGCCAGCCGGCAGCTTCGCCGAACCGGTAACGTCGGTGGTGCGGAAGTAGAACTGCGGACGGTAGCCGTTGA
>JANXWZ010000065.1 GCA_025350865.1 Rhodanobacteraceae bacterium | reverse complement strand
ATCGGCGACGAACCCTCCGGGTATCGAACCAAGCCGGGATGGCGGAACTGGCAGACGCAGCGGACTCAAAATCCGCCGAGGGCAACCTCGTGGGGGTTCGACCCCCCCTCCCGGCACCAAGACACACACACATCAAAGTTCCTGAGAACCACAAGCGGTAGACCACCAAATGGCTGCCCCGTGGCTCTTTTGGCGTTCCCTGCCTCTTTGTGTAAAGTAGATGAATCAGGACAGAACTAAGCCTCAGCCGTTCGCGGTCGAGTTGCACCTCAATACCCTTCAAACATTTGGGGAGGCGAACGAGTCTCTATTGCTGGGCCAATTGTTTGCGGGCCCAATCTTTCGACACAGGTGATTGCCACATGCGCTCCAGGTTGATGAAGCTGTTGCTGATTTTCGTATTTGGAGTTGCAGTGGCCGCTCCGCTTGCCGGAGCCGCAGCCATCGCACAAACCCCGACAGCCGTCGCCTCATCCCCATCGGACCGCATTGCCGCACTTGAAAAACAGGCAGCCGACCAGACTGCCGCCATCGCCGCCGCGCAGTCCGCCGGAGACAACGCCTGGATGCTCGTCTCCGCAGCTCTCGTCCTGATGATGAGCGGCCCCGGCCTCGCGCTCTTCTACGGCGGCCTGGTCCGCAAGAAGAACATTCTCGGCACCATGATGCAGACCTTCGCCATGATGGCTGTCATCACTGTCCTTTGGGCGCTGGTCACCTACTCGCTGGCCTTTGGAACGGGCAATGCCTTCATCGGTGGGCTGCACAACGCCTTCCTGCACGGTGTCGGTCTGCTGCCGGACAAGGATTACGCCGCCACCATCCCGCTCCAGACCTTCATGGTCTATCAACTGATGTTCGCCATCATCACCCCCGCGCTCATCACCGGAGCCTTCGCCGAACGCATGAAGTTCTCCGCAATGCTGGTCTTCATGATCCTCTGGGCGATCATCGTTTACAGCCCGATGGCGCACATGGTCTGGGGCAAGGGTGGGCTGCTGAACGCCGCTCTTGGCGGCAAGTTCCCCTGTCTCGACTTCGCGGGCGGAACGGTCGTTCACGTCACTTCGGGCGTCTCGGCACTGGTCACCGCGCTTTATCTTGGCAAACGCCTCGGCTACCCCAAGGTGCCGATGCCTCCACACTCGGTGGTGCTCAGCTTCATCGGCGCCTGTCTTCTGTGGGTCGGCTGGTTTGGATTCAACGCCGGCTCCGCGCTCTCCGCCGGAACGCTCGCCACTTCGGCCTTCATCACCACGCACTTCGCAGCCGCAGCAGCCGCCATCGGCTGGAGCGCCGCAGAGTGGATCAGGAACGGCAAGCCATCCGCCCTCGGAGCCATCTCGGGCTGCGTCGCCGGCCTGGTCGCCATCACCCCTGCATCCGGCTTCGTTACTCCCATGAGCGCGCTTTGGATCGGCCTGATCGCCGGCGTCTTCTGCTTCTTCATGGTCGTGGAGGTCAAGGCAATCTTCGGCTACGACGACTCGCTTGACGCCTTCGGTGTTCACGGTGCGGGCGGAACGCTCGGAGCAATTCTGACCGGCATCTTTGCCAACAGCGTCATCAACCCGATCTTCGGCGCAGGCAAGCCGACCGGCCTGCTCGAGGGCAACGCCCATCAACTCGTCAATCAGCTCACCGGCGTCGCCATCGCCTGGGGAATCTCCATCGTAGGTACCCTCGTCATCCTGTTCCTGGTCGATAAGACCATCGGCCTTCGGGTGACCACTGAGCAGGAAGAAGAAGGTCTCGACCTATCGCAGCACGGCGAAGAGGGCTACGACTGGGCGCACTAGAACTTTTTGTTTGTCATCCCGTAGGGATCTGCTTTTGCACTTCGCACTGATGCGAGCGAGAGGATAACCAGCAATGCACAAAATTGAAGCGATACTCCAGCCATCCAAGTTGGATACGGTCAAGGACGCGCTGGTCGAGATCGGCGTCCTTGGCATCACCATAACGGAGGCCCGGGGCCATGGTCGCCAGAAGGGCCACACCGAGTTTTATCGCGGCCGCGAATATTCTGTAGACCTGCTGCCGAAGGTCAAGCTCGAGGTTGTGGTCCCCGATGACATGGTGGAAAAAACAATTCAGGCCATCATCGACGCAGCTCGCACCGGCAAAATCGGAGACGGCAAAATCTTCGTCTCACAGATCAGCGAAGCCATCCGCATTCGCAACGACGAACGCAGCGACACCGCGCTCTGATCTGCAAAATCCCGGACCGTTTGTCATCCTGAGCGAAGTCCAGCGAGCACTAACGATGGACGTAGTCGAAGTACCCCGATACCGCTGGCACAACCTCCACCTCAGCCCCTTTTCGCCCTGATCAAGCCGGAACTACATCCGTGCCTTCCGCAACCGCAACGCATTCCCGATCACCGACACCGAACTCAAACTCATCGCCGCCGCCCCGATCATCGGGTTCAGCAGCAATCCAAACGCCGGGTACAGCACACCCGCCGCCACCGGGACCCCGACAGCGTTGTAGAAGAACGCAAAAAACAAATTCTGCCGGATATTCCGCATCGTCTCCTCGCTCAGTCGACGAGCCTTCAGAATCCCCCGCAGATCGCCCTTCACCAGCGTGATCCCGCCTGCCTCCATCGCGACGTCCGTCCCCGTACCCATCGCAATCCCTACCTGAGCCTGCGCCAGCGCCGGAGCGTCGTTCACGCCATCGCCAGCCATGGCGACGATCGCACCCGCAGTCTGCAGACGCTTCACCACCTCGGCCTTGCCTTGCGGCAATACATCGGCTTCAAACTCGATGCCGAGCTTCGAAGCGACTGCAGCAGCCGTCGTCTTATTGTCGCCGGTGACCATCACGATTCGCAGCCCCGCAGCCTTCAACTCGGCAATCGCAGCGGCCGTCGTCGCCTTCACCGGATCGGCCACGCCGATCAACCCGGCAGCCCGTCCGTCGACAGCTACCAGCATCACGGTCTGGCCTTCGCGCCGCAGCTTCTCAGCCTGGGTTGATAGACCCGCGTCGCCGCCCGCCAACTCCAGCATCAACGCCGCATTTCCAACGCCGACCAATCGTCCATCCACCCGACCGCGAACTCCCTTGCCTGTGGTCGATTCAAAGTCAGTGGCCTGCCCCAGATCGACCCCTCGGTCCTTCGCCCCGGCCAAAATCGCCCCGGCCAACGGGTGCTCACTTCCCCGCTCCAGGCTCGCCACCAACCGCAGCAGCTCCTTCTCGTCGAAGCCTTCCGCCGCAATCACCGTCGTCAGTTTTGGCTTGCCCTCGGTCAGCGTGCCGGTCTTGTCGATGACCAGCGTATCGACCTTGGACATCGTCTCCAGGGCCTCCGCATTGCGGATCAGAATTCCCTCCCCCGCGCCACGTCCCGTCCCCACCATGATTGCCATCGGCGTCGCCAGCCCCAGCGCACACGGGCAGGCGATGATCAACACTGCCACGGCATTCACCAGCGCATGTCCCAACCGCGGCTGCGGCCCAACCATCGCCCACACGATGAATGTCACCAACGCCGCCAGCAGGACCGCCGGCACAAAGTACGCCGCCACCCTATCCGCCAAACGCTGGATCGGAGCCCGCGTCCGCTGTGCCGCGCTCACCATCTTCACAATCTGTGCCAGCAGAGTATCCGCGCCGACGCGCTCGGCCGTCATCAAGAAACTGCCGGTCCCATTGATCGTCCCGCCAACAACCGTGGCACCTTCTGCCTTCTCCATCGGCATCGGCTCGCCGCTCACCATCGACTCGTCGACCGCGCTCCTGCCTTCCGTTACCACGCCGTCCACTGGAATCTTCTCGCCCGGCCGTACGCGTAGCGTGTCCCCGACCATGATCTTCGCAAGCGCCACCTCGCTGTCGTGACCGCACTTCGACACCCGCACAGCTGTCTTCGGTGCCAGGCCCAGCAGAGCCTTCAGCGCGCCGCTGGTCTGTCCGCGCGCCTTCAGTTCCAGCACCTGCCCCAGCAGCACCAGCACCGTAATCACCGCGGCTGCCTCAAAGTACAGGTCCAACCCGCCGGACATCCCCCGGAACCCCGCCGGAAATAGCCCCGGCGCAACCACCGCCGCCAGGCTGTAGAGATAGGCCGCGCCCGTCCCCATCGAGATCAGGGTGAACATGTTGGGGCTGCGATTCACCACCGACGCCCAGCCGCGCTCGAAGAACGGGAACCCCGCCCAGAGCACCACCGGCGTTGCCAAAACCAACTCCAGCCACCCAAGCAAAGGCGACATCGCTCCGGTAAACATGAATCCCAGCAGGGGCAATGTCAAAGCCGTTCCAATCCAGAACCGCCGCATCATGCTGGTCAGTTCCGGGTCGGCGGCCTCCAGCGTCTCGGCGGTCACCTCCATCGGCTCCAGAGCCATCCCGCACAGCGGACAGGCCCCTGGCCCATCCTGCACAACCTGCGGATGCATTGGGCAAGTGTACTTCGCCGATTGAGTGACCACAGGAACAGGATCAACCGGCTCCAAAGCCATCCCACACTTCGCACAAAGCCCCGACTTCTCCGCCCGCACCTCAGGGTGCATCGGGCAGGTGTATCCGCCGATCCTTGGGATATCGACCAATGGTGAAGCGGCAGATGTCATTGCAAACCTCTAACGTTTATATGCTTAGATGAGGCCCAGTGTCCCGCGATTCCACCCCGGCCGCGAATGGCTGACACCCCGGGCACCAGAAGGTCGACCGCGCCGCCACACCCTGTTTCCGCGTTTGGATCGTCCCACCGCATCGCCTGCACTCCTGCCCGGCCCGACGGTACACCCAAAGCCGCGCATCTCGATTCGAATTCCCGGTAGTCCGCCGGTTGCCGGAGTACGTCACGATCCCGTCTCCCGCCCCGTCGACAACATTCGCCTTCATCCATTGCTGCGCTCGCTCGGCCATCACGGCCAGTTCGCCATCCGTCACCGTCGCTATCGTTCTAAATGGATTCACCCCGGCAGCAAACGCCACTTCGCTCTTGTACACATTGCCCAGACCGGCCAGCACCCGCTGATTCAGCAGCACCACACCAACCTCAGCCTCCGGGTGCTCCCTGCCGTAAGCCTTCAGGCGCGCAATTCCACCTTCAACGCTGTACTCATCCGAGAGGACATCCAGCCCCAGCTTCGGCACCTGGGTATGGCGGAGTAAAGATCTCTCCGTATGGAACTCCGCAACGGGCACGTTGAAGGCTACTGCCTGCCAGTCGGCGGTCCGGATCACTGCCCGCATCCTGTCGCGGCCCATATACCACTTCTCCCCCGTGCGATACAGATGCCAGCTACCGCTCATCAACATGTGTGACAGCAGGATCAGATCGCCCGAGAAATATATCAGCAGCCACTTCCCGCGAGCCTCCACCCGCTCGATCGTGCGGCCCGCCAACGGCGCATCATCATCCACCCGAGCCAGATGCGCCAAGCCGGTTTCGAAGCCGGTACAGATCTTGCCGCCAATGGCCCGCTGCATTGCGCGAGCCGACCGGAAAATTGTGTCCCCTTCAGGCATTCCTTAATCCCCGAGGTCATTCTGACGGCAGCGAAGAATCTCCGTATCTGGTCTCACACCCGCACCACAATCTTCCCCACCTGCGCATTCGACTCCATATACTCCTGCGCCTGCACTACTTCACTCAGCGGAAACGTCTTCGCAATCTTCGGCTGGAAGGCCCCCGACTCCAAATGTTCAAACACATACTTCTTCGCCACCGGAAACACCTCGGGATTCCCCACGACTTCAAAGAGCGTATAACCCTTGAACCAAAGATGCTTCGTGAGGGAAGCAAAGAGCGGAAACGGCGTCGGCTCCAACGCCAGCGCACCGTACTCAAAGATCGTCCCGCCCACGGCCGCCGCTGCAGCCAGAGCTCCGATTCCCTTGCCAGCGACTGGATCAAACACGATCCGTGCTCCCTTGCCGCCGGTAATCTCCATCACCCGCGCCGCCAAATCTTCCTCGTCGGTCACGATCACGTGGTCCGCGCCCAGCGCCAGCAACTCCGCTTTCTTCGCAGAGGTCCGCGTCGTCGCGATGCTTACCGCACCTTCGACTTTCACAATCTCAATCGCCGCAATCCCAACGCTGGAGCTAGCCGCCGTTATCAAGACGAACTCGCCCTTCGCCACTTTGCCCTGCAAAACAATCGCGCCATAAGCCGTCAGGTACTGCATCCAGATGCTCGTGCCTTCCTCGTATGAAAGCCTCGCCGGATACTCCGCAATCGCTCCAAACGGAACAATCGCCACCTCGCCATACACACCGTACTTGTCCGCCGGAAACGCCGGCACCGTGCTCACCGTCTTGCCAACCCACATCGCGTCAACACCGTCACCCACAGCTTCGATTATCCCCGAAGCCTCATAGCCCAGTTTCGACGGCAGGGTCGGATGGACCAAATAAACTCCCTGCCGAAACAGACACTCCGCGCGATTCAAACCTATCGCCTTCACCCGCAGGCGAACCTCGCCCTTACCCGGCTCGGGCAGCGGCATATCCTCGATCTTCAACACGTCTGCCCCGCCCAACTCATGAAACCGCACAATCTTCGCTGTCTCAGCCATCGTCATAGCTCCTTTACTTTCCTGTGTTGGATGCTCAGAGCGCTCTTCAGACTCGCCAAACATCATAGATAATTCCCCCGTGCTCCGCATCGAAGCCGTCCCCGATGAAGCCTCGCCGCTTGCCGAGACCGCTCGTGACCTCTTCCGCAACTACTATGACTTCCTCGTATCCACCAGAAGTTGCGGAGGCCACCTCCCCGGGCTCGACGACGAGATCGCAACCCTGCCAATCGCCTACACCAGCCATGGAGGAGAAGTTCTGGTCGCCATCGTGGACGACCAACCCGCCGCCGCCATCGCCTACCGCGCCGTTGCCTCTGACTACCAGAACGCTCCGCACACCTGCGATATCAAGCGCCCCTTTGTCCACCCCAGCTTCCGCGGCCAGGGCCTCTTCCGTACCCTCGTCGCCGACGTCCTCGCTCGCGCCAAAGCCCACAACTTTACCCGCGCCATCCTCGACACCACCACCATGGCCGCCGCCCACGCCCTCTACGTCGCCCTTGGCTTCAAAGAATACAAACGCGAGGACAACCTAACCTACCTGGAACTCACCTTGTCGCCGGCACCCTCCACAAAGCTTTTAACTTGACAAGACTGCTCCTCCAATAACCTCCGGCTCACTCCCCAGACTACCTGACCCAGAAGACGAAGCTACCCTCCCGAAACCCCCACCGGCGCCAACGCCCGGCGCACGTTGAACCCCATCACCCCCGCCGAAAACCCAGCCTCCAACCAGGCCTTTGCCGTCCAATGCTCTGCCACCGGCAGCCCGTTTACTGTCGCAAGCAACATGCCACCTTCCGCCTGCGCCTTGCCGACGAGAAACTCTGCGAGAGCCTTCGCCGCCTGACCCCGAGCCGGTTCTTCCTCCGGCAGAAACACCTGTAAGTTCGCATTGCCCCGCCGCAGATACGCCACCAGCGCCCCATCGCACAGGATTACCCTCGGCCCCACGCTCCGCGTCAACGCAGCACCTTCCTCTGGCCAGCGCATCAGCGACCCGTAAGGATTTGCCGGGTCCGTCGCCGCCAGCATCAGCATCTCGCTTTTGTCGCCATCGCGCTTCACCCGCAGCGTCCGCAGCAGATCGACGGCCGCGGGCATAGCAAACTGCACCGCACCCAGATCCGCCGCAAAGTACCCCCGCCGGACCCGCCCACTCTCCTCCATCGCCTTCAGCACGTCATACACCGCCGAGAACCCACCCACCAACCCCTCAGCATGAGCCGTTTCGCGAAACACGACGCCATATCGAGCCAACAGTTGCAGCGCTATCGCATGACTCCACTCCGTATCTTTCCCGCTGCCTTCCGCAATCAGAGACCAACGCCCCTGCGCAGTCGGCGGGGTCGTCCTGCGCGACCGAAACCCCGGCCCCTGACTGTGATCCTTGCGCGAAGCCTTCTTGGCCGCCGCAGGTCGGTCGCAATAAGCCCGCAGCGCATTCAAGCCATCGTTCGTAATCTCGCCGCGCCAAACCAGGTTCCAAATCGCCTCGAGCGTCTCGCCGGGATACCCCCCACCGGTCCCATCATGCAACGGCTGAAAGAATGAAGCGCCATGCGTCTCCAGGTATCCCAGAATCTTAACCTCGCGAGAATCCGGGTGCCCCATGTCTCGCACCTGAGACATGGGCTTCCGCAGCGCAGAACTCTTCTCCGCCAAATAAAGCGCCACCCTGCCATCTCGCTCGCCGATTCCCTCAACGCCCGCCCAAACAACCTCGCCAGCGGCAATCAAAGTATCCAGATCCGAAGCCTTATACCCGACCACCCTCGCAGGCAATATTTCAGTCTCCAACACCGACGCCGGTATCGGTGCACCCTGCAAATTCTCGATCACATCCAGCAGCGCATCCAAGCCCCTTCGCGGCTGCACCACTCCCTGCCACCGCGTGAACAGCCGCGCCAACACGGCCTGTTCCACCGGCTCCACTTCCTTGCGCAGCTTCGCGAGCGACTTCCGCCGTACCGCTCGTAGCACTTCCACCTCGCACCACTCGCGATGGATTCCACCGGGCCGGAAGCCGCCTTCGACAACCCGCCCAGCCTGCACCAGCCGGTTCAATATGGCTTCAGCCGTCTCCACGGCCAACCCAAACCGAGCGGCAACCTCGTGCGTCGTAAACGGTCCATGCGTCCTCGCAAACCGGCGAATCAAATCCAGCACAGCATCCGGAACCGCAGTCTGAAATGCCTTCGGCAAGCCAGGCGGCAGCGGCACGCCCAGCGCGTCACGATACCGCCCCGCATCCTCCACCGCGATCAACCGCTTCTCGCCTGCGATGTTCACCTCAAGCAGTCGCACTGCTTTACGCAGGCGCTCCACGGTGAGCGCAACCTCAGGGCTAGTGCATCGTGCCAGCAGCTCATCCCGCCGCAAATCGCCCAGCCGAAGCAGGAGGTCATGAACCCCATCCATCGTCCGCGCCTTGTAGTTCTCCACCAGGCACTGCAACTGCTCTTCCGTCTCCTCAATCGCGCCCAAATCCAGCAGCTCGCGAAGGTCCGCATCGCCCATCAACTCCCGGAGCTGATCCTGATCGATCGACAGCGCCTGCGCCCGCCGCTCGGCCAGTGGAGCGTCGCCATCATAGATGTAGTTCGCCACATAACTGAACAGCAGCGCCGCCGCAAACGGGCTCGGCGTCCGTGAGTCCACCGTATGCACCCGCAAGGTTCGGTTGCCAATCCCCCGACAGATCTCCATCAGCGCGGGCATATCAAACACATCGCGGAGACACTCGCGGTAGGCCTCCAGCACAATCGGAAATGCGGGATATCGACTTGCCACCGCCAGCAGGTCGTAGGCCCGCTTGCGTTGCTGCCACAGCGGAGTCCGCCCGTCTGCTCTTCTGCGCGGCAATAACAATGCCCGAGACGCACTCTCGCGAAACTTCGCCGCAAACAACGCTGTCGACCCCAACTGCCGCTGCACCAGCTCCGAAGCCTCCTCCGGCTCCAACAGCAAGTGCTCAATCGGCGGAGCCTCCTCGGTCTCTGGAAAGCGCAGGCAGAAGCCATCCTCGCTCCACATCGTCTCGACCTCCGGCCCGCCGTTGGCGCGTATCCGAGCCGTTGCCGCCATCGCCCACGGCGCATGAACCTTGCTGCCGAACGGAGTCAGACAGCACATCCGCCAGTCGCCCAGCTCATCCCGTACACGCTCAATGACGATGTTGCGATCGTCCGGCACCTGCCCGCTTGCGAGTTCCTGATCCGCCAGGTACCGCATTACATTCTCCGCCGCCTGCGGGTCCAGATCGTGCTCGCTCGTCAACGTGGTCAACGCAATATTGCGCGGCATCTCACGCAGCGTTCGCACCAGCGCGCCAATGGTCCGTCCGAACTCCACCGGCCGCCCCGCCTGATCGCCATGCCAGAACGGCATCTTGCCCGCCTCACCGGCAGCAGGCGAAACCAGCACTCGGTCATGCGTGATCTCTTCGATTCGCCAGGTCGAAGCTCCGAGGATGAAAGTGTCGCCATTGCGGCTCTCGAACACCATCTCCTCGTCGAGCTCGCCGACCCGGATCGGTTTCCCGGAAGCCGTACCCGCAAGAAAGACGCCGTACAGTCCGCGATCCGGAATCGTCCCACCGTTCAAAATCGCAATCTTCTTCACGCCTTGCCGGGGGGTAATCCAATCCCGTGTCCGGTCCCACGTCACACGTGGTCTCAGCTCGGCAAACTCGTCGCTCGGATACCGCCCCGCCAGCATGTCCAGAACGCCATCGAACACAGCATTACTTAGTCCTGCAAAACCAGCCGCCCCCCGCACGATCCGTAACAACTCCGCGTACGAAATCCCACCCTCGTCCTCTGCCCCCTCTTCCTTCTTCCCTTTTTCCTCTTCCCTGATCTTCGGCGGCGCCGCCACCACAGCCACAACCAGCTGCGCGAGCACGTCCAGGGGATTGCGCAGAAACCGCGTTGACTCCACATGGCCCAGGTGCATCGCGCGGGTCACTGCCGCGCATGCCACCAGGTCAGCGCGGTACTTAGGAAAGATCACCCCGCACGATGGCAGACCCACCGTATGTCCCGCGCGGCCCACACGCTGCATCCCGCTGGCAACGCTTGGCGGAGCCTCAATCTGAATGACGAGGTCAATCGCGCCCATATCGATGCCCAACTCCAGCGACGACGTACACACCAGCGCCTTGATCTTTCCCGCCTTCAAGAGCTCTTCGATCTCAACGCGCTGCGACGCCGCCAGAGACCCGTGGTGCGCGCGGGCAATCGGCTCTCCCGCCAGGTCGTTCAACGCCCCCGCGAGCCGCTCAGCCACGCGCCTCGCATTCACAAAGATCAAGGTCGAAGTCCGCTCACGAATAATCTCCAGCAAACGCGGATGTATCGACTGCCAGATCGACGTCCGCTTCGGCCCCTGCGACGCGGGCCCGCTGGGAATGTCCTGTATCTCGCCCAGCCGAGCCATATCCTCGACCGGCACCTCCACGCGCAGTTCCAGCACCTTCCGGGCACCAGCATTCACAATCGTTACCGGGCGATATCGCACCCCGAGGTCGCCGTCACTACTCTGTGCCCCATTCATCGCAGCCTCATCGCGATGAGTGGGATCCGCCACCGAACCTTCCGCTCCGCCCAGAAACCTCGCCACTTCCTCCAGCGGCCGCTGCGTCGCGCTCAACCCAATCCGCTGAATCCTTCGTCCCGGCTGGTGCGAAGAAACAAGGGCCTCCAACCGCTCCAGTGACAGAGCCATATGCGCCCCGCGCTTGCTCGGCACCAGCGCATGAATCTCGTCCACAATCACCGTCTCAACGGTTCTTAGCTGCTCCGCCGCCGCGCTCGTCAGCATCAGGTACAGCGACTCCGGCGTGGTAATCAGAATGTCGCCGGGATGCCGGTTGAACCGCGCACGATCCCGCTGCGGCGTATCTCCCGTGCGCACCGAAACCTCCGGCATACGAACCGCTACACCCTCTCGTTTCGCCAGGTTTGCAATCCCCACCAGAGGCGAGTTCAGATTCCGTTCCACGTCCGTCGCCAGCGCCTTCAGCGGCGAAAGGTAAATCACCCGGCATCCTCGCTCCGTCGAATCCGCCGGCGTCTGCAGCATCAGTTTGTCGATGCACCACAGAAATGCCGTCAGCGTCTTGCCGGTGCCCGTGGGCGCCAGAATCAGCGTCGACTCACCCTTCGCGATCGCGGGCCAGCCCTCAATCTGCGGAGCCGTAGGCGCATCGAACACCGCCCGAAACCACTGCGCCGTGATCGGATGAAACAACGCCAGCGCCGCATCCGCCGCGCTTGTCTCTGTCTTGTTTTTTTTCGTCCCGGCCATCGCTCCAAGCATATCGGTTCGATGCAGCCTGCGCGACCACGGCTATCACCCCACAAACAATGTCTGGCACAAAGCTTGCCATTGCTCCTGAGATACACCGGGATTTCAGTCCGGGCCCAGGTGCTTGAGAAGCTTCGCGGGCTTTAGCCGACAGCCAATTGACATCACCTCTTACCCTACCCCTTCACCGGTCGGTAAAAATAACACTCATTCGCAAACTGAGCCTCAAACAAATTGGTCGAATCCTCCGCCTGCTCCGCATTGCCCAGCACCAGATACCCCTGTGACTGCATCTGCCGATACACATCGCTGAACACGCAGGTCCGATCCTGCTGCGGAAAATACAGCAGCACGTTGCGCAGCATCACCAGGTCGAACTCTGGCAACGGAGGCAGCGGGGCGCACAGGTTCGCGACCCGAAAATCGCAGAGCTTGCGCACCTTTTCGCAGACATCCCATTCCTCGCCATCGCGTTCAAAGTACTTCATCAGGAAGCGTGCTCGCAGCCCCCGGTTGACCTCCATCCTTCGGTATCGCGCACGGTTTGCATAGTCCACAACATTGCGCGAGATGTCCGTGCCGATGATCTTCACATCCCAGCGCGCCAACTCCGGAAAGTACTCCGAGAGCAGAATCGCGACGCTATACGCCTCCTGCCCGGTCGAGCTGGCGGCGCTCCATATCCGAAGTTTGCGGATTGATTGATTCTGCTCGATGAGCTTCGGCAGAATGGTCAGCCGCAGCGCTTCAAAGGGCTTCACGTCGCGAAAGAAGCTCGTTTCATTGATCGTCATGGCTTCAGCCACGGCCCGGTGCAGATGCGCGGGTCGGTCGACGCGCAGGATGTTCACCAGCCCCTCGAGACTGGCCGCACCGGCTATCCGGGCGATAGGCGTCAACCGTGTTTCGAACAGCGCATTCCGCGAGGGATCAATCAAGTTCGCCGATTGGCTTAGCACCAACTCCCGCAGATACGCGTAGTCCGAATCAGAGCACGCCATGCATCACCTCGCGACCTGCCGCTCCGCTTGTGATCCGCTGGGCCTCCTGTCCCTCCTGGACCCGCTGCAGCAATGCACCGGCAAGGCTTGGAAGTCCCACCACGGCATTTGCCACGCCTTCGCGCGCCACACGTCCGGGCATGCCCCATACGGCGGATGTCGCCTCATCCTGCGCGAGCACAAAGCCCCCGGCCGCTCGCACAGCCTTTGCTCCGTCGAACCCATCCGATCCCATTCCGGTCATCACCAGGGCCAGCGTCCCGTCGCCGTACATCTCTGAAGCAGCTCGGAAAAGGTAGTCTGCCGAGGGTTTACAGCTATTCAGCGCAGGTCTCTGGTGCAGCTTGACCACTGGGTTCAGCTCACCGGCTCGAGATATTCCCGGCACAACTTCCATGTGCGCGTCGCCCGGCGCCAGCCATACCTCGCCGCGCCGGACCGCGACTCCATCGGTCGCTTGGCGAACTTTCATCCCACAAATCCGATCCAAACGTTCGGCCAGCGCAACCGTGAACAGCACCGGCATGTGTTGAACGATCATCACCGGCACGGCGAAGTCTCGCGGCAGCATCGGCAGCATCACCTCCAGTGCCGAGGGGCCGCCGGTCGACACGCCAATCACCACCAGATCAACCGGCGCACCCGTCTCGATCAGGCCCGTCGTTCGAGGGGTGCGGAGCGCACTCGCTTCCCGATCCTGAGTCGCGGCACGCTTTTCCGCCAGCGTCAGCTCGCGCGGCTCCAGCCGCACCAGTCCCCATCCTGCCAGCGCCGCTATCTTTGGCAGCAGCTGCTCCATCAAGGAGTCCATCGCCGCAGCAAAATCCTTCTGCTGGCCCGGCTTCATGACATAGTCTTTCGCGCCGTGGGTCAGCGCATCGAGCGTCGACCGCGCGCCCCGCTCGGTATGCGCACTGCACATGATCACCGGTAACGTCGGAGCGAGAATCCGCAACTGTTTCAGAACCTCCAGCCCATTCATGCGCGGCATCTCAAGATCCAGCAGCAGCACATCCGGATTCAATCTCCGCACCGCCTCCAGAGCCTCCTCACCATCGCTCACCAACCCGCACAGCTCCATCCTCGGAAGTGACGCGTCGCCATGACTCGCGTGCATCTCGAACAGTGTGCTTAACACGCTGCGCATCACCTTTGAATCGTCGGCGGCCAACACCCGCAGCAGTCGTCTTCCTTCACGTCCCATTCCATCCTCCGCACCGCGTAGTGAAGCGATTACCGATTGCTTTCAAACCCCATCAACAGCAGCTTCTCCCGCAAACCCTGTAGCGAAAACGGCTTCATCAGGAACTCATCCGCCCCAAACTCAAGCGCCTGCCGGATAAAACTGTTGTCTGCTTCCGTCGTCACCATCATCACCTTCATGCCGGGTGCCAGCTTCTCCTCGCGCATCTTCTTGACGCACGCCAAACCACCCATCACCGGCATGTTGACGTCTACCAGCATCACGTCGAACGTCCCAGCCGCAACTATCCCCACGGCCTCGCGACCATCCCGCGCCTCCGTGCACATCCAGCCCAGGGCCTCGAGTTCCGACCGCACATATTCGCGGATAAAGTGCGAGTCATCGACAATCAAAGCGCGCATCGCGACTCCCCTTCCGGTCTGAACAAGCCCATCTCCGCGATCCGCGAAGGCTGCAGGCGTTCAGGATCAAGCTGCACCAGCAAGCCATCCGCCGTTCCAAATGAACCGCTGAACAGCGCACGGCTGGCGTCATCGAGAGTGATCGGGTTCGCCGACCTCGCCGCCCGTTCCACAATCACCACCCCGCCCACGCTATCCACAATCAACCCGAATCGCTCCTCGGTTGCATCACCATCCAGCACCAGGACGCAGCCTTTGCCATCCATCGTTGGCTGCCCTAGCAGCGCGCGCAGACTTACCGCGGTCAGTACTTCTCCGCGATACGCGATCACGCCGCCAATGTAGGCCGGAGCCAGCGGAACCCGATTCATCGCCGCGTTCCCCAGTACTTCACGAATCATGCACGTGTCGATTCCGAACAACCGATTGCCTGAGATCAACGAACACATTGAGACCACATCTTCGGCTTCAGAAATTCCGACAATCTTCATGCGACATCCCTCAATCTTTCCCCACTCGCAAACGCTTCATGCACAACCGTCAGGCGCTCATTCACCATCGCCAGCCGCTCCGAACAAATTTCCGTGTCGCTCTGCAGCAGATCACCTCCCGCCACTTCGACCACCCGTCGCACCACCATCCCCATCCGCCGCGGCGTTCGTCCGCCGACGCTCGGGGCCTGGCAGATCAGGACAGTCGCCGTGTCCTCTGACTTCGTCGCGGCGAGCCCTGCCAGAACTTCGCCACGATCCTCAAGCGGGAGCAAATCCCCGCGATACTGCAGCAACGGACGATTCCCTGCGTACTCTACGTCCTTCAAGGCCACACTTTCGATCCGCACCACGGCGCTCAAAGGCAAGGCGCGCAGCTGCCTGCGTTCGCCGCTCCACTGCTCCTCGAAGATTAGGAACGAGGAGCTGGCCGCAGCCACTGGACGGGATTCCGACGCGACCGCTGCCACCGTCTCCTCACGCGCCGCCGCCCGAACCCCAGCCCGCTCTCCCACTGCCGCCACATCCAGAATCATCGCCAGCGAGCCACTTCCCAGGACCGTCGCGCCGGTAAACAATCCGATATCCCGCAACACAGGCGACAGCGGCTTCACCACGATCTCTTCAGGCGTCATCAGGTCGTCGACGACCAGCCCATAACGGCACCCTTCTACATCCAGGACGACCAGGTAGAAGCCATGCTCCAGTTGGATTCCCTCGCCCTCCAGCCCCAGCATCCGGCTCAGCCGAACCATCGGCAGCAACTGGTCGCGCAGCCGGAAGAGCTCGGCACTGCCAATCCATTCCACCTTGGTCGGTGCCTCGCGCCACGGGACGTATACCAGCTCCGCAAGCGCCCCCTGCGGCAGGCAGAACCCCTGCCCTCCGCTGCTCACCACCAGCGCACGCACGATCGCCAGCGTAAGCGGCACGCGCAGACGCAACAGCGTCCCGTGTCCTTCCTTCGATTCCACCTCTACCGTCCCGCCAACCTTCTCCACATTGGCGCGGACCACATCCATTCCCACCCCGCGCCCGGAGATGTGCGTCAGCTTTGCGGCAGTCGAGAATCCAGGCTGAAAAATCAATTGCAGCGCCTCGCGCTCCGTCATCGCCTCGGCCTGCTCCGGCGTTACGAGCCCGCGCTCGACGGCCTTCTGCAGCACCCTCGCCGTCGGAATTCCACCGCCATCATCCTCCACCTCAATCACCACCGACCCGTTGTGCTGATAGGCCCGCAGGCTGAGGAGACCCTCAACAGCCTTGCCGTTCAGCGCCCGCTTCCGTGGCTCTTCGATGCCATGGTCGATGGCGTTCCGCACCGCATGGGTCAGCGGGTCCTTGATCGCCTCCAGCAGACTCTTGTCGAGGCCCGTCTCCTGCCCCGAAAACTCCACCCGAACACTCTTCCCGCAGCTCAGTGCCAGGTCCCGGACCATCCTTGGAAACTTCCCAAAAACGTGCCCGACAGGCTGCATCCTGGCCTGCATTACCGTCTCCCGCAGGTCGGTCGTCACGCTGTTCAACCGCCGCGCCAGCAGCTGAAAGGTCGTCGAATCGACATGGCTCTGCAGAATCTGGTTCCGCGTCAGCACCAGTTCGCCGACCAGATTCATCATCCGGTTCAGCACATCGACATCGATCCGCAGCGTCTTCTCATTCGCGGCGGGTGCAGGTGCCAGCGTAACCGCAGGCTTGTAGTCACCTCGCGCTGGCTCCCGATGAACCGGCCTTTCCAAAGGCTCTCCGCCCTCGAGTTCCCCGTTGGCGTTGAGATGGTGCATCAGCTCGATCAGCTCGGTGTCCTCATCGGTCGCACGAGTTCCCTCCTTGCCGGTCAGCTCGATCAGCCGCAGAATTTCGCGCAGCCCGTCCATCAGTTTCAGCAGGCCGCCCACCAGCTCCGCGTTGACGGTCAGGCGTCCATCGCGCAGCGACCCCAGCAGCGTCTCACCTGCGTGAGCGAGCCGCTCCAACCGCACAAATCCCAAGAAACCCGTCGTCCCCTTGATGGTGTGTACCGAGCGAAAGATCTCGGCCAGCAGATCCTTATCGTTCGGCCTCTGCTCTAGGTCCGTCAGACACTGGTCCATCCGGTCCAGGCCTTCCAGACTCTCCGCGAGAAACTCTTTGGTCAACTCGTCCACAACACCCATATCGGTATCAACCCGCGATCCCGTGAATTTCGGAGTCCGGGGTGCCCCACCTCAATCGGCAGTATCGATTGAGGTGGGATCTTGATCGACGCTTGCTATCCCTTCACCAACCCCTTACCCTCAACAAACATGCCCGACGCCGTCCAACTCGCTGAACTCTCCCGTCTCGCCGAAGCCGCTGCCCACCGCGCCTATGCTCCCTACAGCCACTTCTACGTCGGAGCCGCCGTCCTGCTCGAATCCGGCGAAATCGTCACCGGCTGCAATGTCGAAAATGCCAGCTTCCGCCTCACCACCTGCGCCGAGCAAACTGCAATCGCCTCCGCCGTCGCTCAGTTTGGCCCCGGCATCCGCATCCAGGCTATCGTCGTAGCCAACCTCAACAACACCGCATGCCAGCCCTGCGGAGCCTGCCGCCAGACCATCGCCGAATTTGCCCCATCGACCGCCACCATCACCTTTCCCGGTCCCAACGCCCAGCCCACCACCACCACCACACTTGCCGACCTCCTCCCCGGAGCCTTCGCCCTGGCTACCAGCCAGCAACCAGCTACCAGAGACTAGTAACTGCCCCTATGATTCATCCCATCGACGTACTCCTCCACAAGCGCGACGGACTCCCTCTCTCCACCGCGGAGATCGAAGCCCTCGTCCGCGCCGTCGTCGACCACACGATGACCGACGCGCAGATCGCCGCTTTCCTCATGGCGACCTACTTCCGGGGCCTCAACCCCGAAGAGCTAGCCGCCCTCACCAAGGCCATGCGCTTTTCCGGCGAGACCTTCGACGCCACCCCACTCCGCACCTTCACCGTCGACAAACACAGCACCGGAGGCGTCGGAGACAAAACTTCGCTGCTCATAGCCCCGATCCTCGCCGCAGCCGGGCTCGCCTCCCCCACTCCCGAAGGCGTCCCCGGCATCTGCGTGCCCATGATCAGTGGGCGCAGCCTCGGCCATACGGGAGGAACGTTAGACAAGCTCGAAACCATCCCCGGCTTCGACACTCAGCTCTCCATGCCGCGCTTCGAGCAGGTGCTGCGTCAATGCGGAGCCGCCCTCATCGGCCAGACGCCCCGCCTCGTCCCTGCCGACCGCATCCTCTACGGCATGCGCGACCACACCGGCACAGTCGAATCCCCGTACCTGATCACCGCCAGCATCATGAGCAAGAAGCTCGCCGAATCGCTCAACGCGCTCGTCCTCGACGTCAAGGTCGGCAGCGGCGCCTTCATGCCCACCTACGAGCTCTCCAAACAGCTAGCCCAGCTGATGGTCGCCACCGGCGAACGCGAAGGAACCCGCACCGTCGCACTGCTCACCACCATGGATGAACCCCTCGGCCGCTTCTCCGGCAACTGGTGCGAGGTCCGCGAGTGTGTCGACATCATGCGCGGCACGCGGCACCCGATGAGCGCAGACCTGATCACGCTCTCCAACACTCTCTCCGGCTGGATGCTTCACCTCGCCGGCCACGCCGACACTCCCGAAACCGGAGCCCAGCTTGCCGATCAATATCTGCAATCCGGCGCAGCCTACCGAGCCTTCCTCGGTATCGTGGAAGCCCAGGGCGGCGACACCACCATCTTCACCAACCCCGACGTGACTTGTCATCCTTCGCAAAGCGGAGGACCTGCTTTTGCTTCTCCAGCCGCCTCCATCCAACTCCTCGCCTCCACCTCCGGCTACCTCTCCTCGATGGACTGCAAGGAAGTAGGCTGGGCCGTCCAGCGCCTCGGAGCCGGCCGCCTCAAACCCGGCGACCCCGTCTCCGCCGCCGCCGGCATAGAAGTCCACGCCAAACTGGGGGACAAGGTCGACGTCGGCCAGCCTCTAGTCACCCTCTTCGCCGACACCGAATCCCAGCTAACCGAACCCCTCGCCATGTTGGCCGCCACCTACAAGATCACGCCGGAAGCCCCAACACTCCAACCTCAAATCCGCGAAGTCATTGCCAACTAAACAAAAGGGCGGAACGCGGATAAGACGGAAAAAATGGATAAGAGACGATTCAATCGTTCCGCTCTTATCCGCTTTTTTCCGTCTTATCCGCGTTCCGCACTTGTTTTTGCTCTACGGCTTAGTCACCTTCAACCCCGTCACCACCGCATCCGTATTGTGCGCGAACCGAATCCCGTAAACCCCATCGGTCGACTTCAG